>CAMNMC010000078.1 GCA_946544235.1 uncultured Lachnospiraceae bacterium
TTTCAGGTTTATTAGCTGCTGCATAATTCAAAAAAAGAAAAATCGGCTGCGGAACTATCGTTCCGCAACCGTCTTTGTCTACACTCTGAATGCTTCATGACCGTCATGAAGCATTTTTATTATCTCTTAAAACATATATACTTTTTCTGAAAACATATTTTCTTGTGCGTATTATAACAGCCCTCTCATCACTTGCCGGAAGCTTAAACCTTGTGATAAACCATACAAAAAGAAGTATGATCAGATTCTTTCTCCAGATGGCAAGATCAAATATCAGCTCGTAGAATTTATCAGAGAAGAAGGAAAAAAGTATCGCATAAGATAGCTGAGCGTAAATGATCAGCGGAATATTTATAGTACTGTAATACTTTCTGAATCTCTCATTGATCACATACCTGAACGACAGACTCATCAGAAGAGCCATCAGCACTGTGTAAAATACCAGTGCGGCAAAGCCGCCGTCATACAGGAACATATAGAATATCGTATATACATTTCCTGTGCTGAAGCCGTTAACATTGATAAACGGCAGCTCCAGCTTTGAATTCCATCCCGTAATACCGAAGCTCGGAAGTACTGTCCTTCTGAGGCTGACAAGTGTCTGGGAATTGGATATATCAGTTCCGAATATACCTCTCCTGACAAATACATCAAGATTCTTTATCTCTCCCGAGAGATAGATGCACATATAATGGAAAATATCCGTCTGCTTTCCTCTTCCCATCAGAAAGGCTGATATATAAAATACCGGCACGATCATCAGTGCAGCGAAGAATAAGAAAAGAATTATCTTCGCAGGAACCTTTTTCTTCCAGTTGTATTTGGCCTTGTAGATAAAATAAGCCATTAATATAAAGGCAAATATATATCCGATTATGACTGCTCTTCCTCCTGAGAAAATGGCATTTACACAGCTCAGAACTATATTCATATAAAGAGTCATCCTGTTCTGTTTATAGCCGTGTACAAGCTGATGAGCGAGCAGATAAATACAGATATATAGAATTGCCGATGACGCCATCCTGAGTATCGATACAAGACCCGGAACATCTATTTCCGCATTCGTGAATTTCCTGATGTGGTCGAAATTAAATATTGCTTCTCGTAAACTGCTGTTCGGAGAAAGCGATTTGATGAATCTGAGAAAAAGCACTGCTGCCATACAATTGACAGCCAGAAAGATAAGCATTTTCCAGAAATCCACATTTATTCTGCACGAAGCTTCAACAGAGTACCGATCACAGTCTCTTTCAACAATCTTTTTATCTCTCAGCTCGCCGAGCTTCTGTCCCACCACTGATACGATAAAATATATAAAAATACCGAAAAACAGGACGAAGAAGGTCATGTCTGCAAGTTCAAGACGCATCTCCCTGATATAGAAGAAGGCGTATCCCACAGACAACGCAAAACCGCTGATAAAAAGAAACTGAGGATTAAGAATAGAACCCTTCGAAGTCAGTCCCGATATCAGTAACAGTATGATCAAAAATACAAATAATATGATAAGCTTTAGCATATATCACTCCCGGTACATTGAGTTGATCAGATTACAAACTGCCGATACATCAGTTTAACTATCGTCTCGATCATTTAACAACCTGATGCACTAAAGTATTATACCACCGAGGCACTGTGCATTGGTCCTCTCAAGACCGTTCTTAGCATCGATAAGGTCTCTCATTCGTGTCTTACCATATTTTACCAGATATACTACAGCATCATTCTCAGCAATCTTGGCTAATGCATCTGCCTTATGGATAAAGTCATTTGCCGAATCGATGACAAGCTCTTTATTAACTGACTTAAGCTCATCCTTAACAGCTTCCGCTACTATTTCAGCATCTATCCTGCTGTCAACAGAAACAAAAAGGACTTTCTTTTTCTCAGAAGCTTCATTGTTTATGCTGTACGCAATCCTCTTATAGTCAACATCCTTTCTGTTAACATTTACAAGCTGCATGATCTCTGCAAATGCAAGATCATTACCGGTTCTTGCAGAATCACAAATAATAAATACCACAAAGAGAACGGCCGCGATAAGGCATACTCCGAGAAGTCCGCCAACGATCGCATATTTTATGATAGTTGTCTTGCTGATACCTGTCTGAACAGTATCAGTAGATGTAGAGAAGAGACCCTTATCTCCCGGAACATTTGGCTGACTGAGCACTGTAACACTCTCTACGCTTTCATAAGTCATAATATTTTTCTGGAATTTCTCGATCAGCATATCACCTATCAGCTTTGCTCTTTCAGGATCAACATCGGAAACAACAAGATTGATGATATGTGCGCCCTGGAAATTCTTATTTATCATCCATTTGAATCTTTCTGCGGTAAGATTACTGAATTCAGGGTATTTTCTCAGATCAAGTTCATCAATGATCTCCTCAAGAGTATCCAGATTTACCAGAACACTGAGGTAATCACTTCCAACCCTTGAAACATATGATGCAACATCGGAACTACCGTTCTGTCCAAGGTCGTCGAGATTATACTCAACATAGATTGCAGCTATTGAATTGTATACGCCTTTTGGCGGCTCCGCATCGGTATATCTCACGTCCTTCACATAATAAGCCTGATGGTTCTGTGACATCACCTTATTAAGGATGTCCTTCTTACTGTTCTCAACCGTCTTCTCCTGCTCCTTGTAATTCATAGCAACAAGAAGAGCCATACAGATAAGAGTGAACGGTATGACAATATAGAGCTTCTCAAGAACATATTTAACATACTGCTTGAGATCGATAGTTCTGATTTTTTCCTTCATAAAAATATAACCTCTTGCGATAAGCTTCCGTTTCATTATATCAGATGTGCTGTTATTATCAATCAGCAAATCCCTTCGAAGCTGTCATCTTTCTATATATTTCGACAATATTCAACAACTCTCTCATAGTCCTTTATCGTATCGATCTCGGACCAGAAGATGCCCTCAACATCTATAGTGTGTATATCCTCGGTATCCACAAATGAATAAAGCACATTCTCCCACCACAGATCATAATCACCTTCTTCGATCATATAACACAGTCTGTCACGGAAGCGTGCAACCCAGTCATTCTTCAGCACAGCGATACCGACATATTCGGCATTTCTTTCCTCACGTTTAAGCTCCTTGCCGTATTTTTTTAACAGGCCGTTCTCTGTCATGAAGAAGTAGTCTCCACTCCCGGCTCTTGTTACATCAGACAGCAGGAAATTATCATATTTTGCCTCAAATACCTTATCCAGCAGCTCCTGGGTGTAGAAAACGTCGGCATTTGCAATAAATACCGCCTTCTCTCCAAACTCTTCACGCGCATACCAGAGGCTGCCCATACTGTTCGTCACCGCATAGAACGGATTATAATATACCTTTACATTATAGTCCTTCAGCGTTTCCTCAAGCAGATGATGCTTGAATCCGGTAATTATGATAACCTCCATGTGATTCTTCTGAAGCAGCTCCACAGTATGTATTATCAGTGGCTTGCCGCCCACATCCATCATGCTCTTGGGTATATTCCCTATATTTTCCGCAATCCTGCTGCCAACTCCGGCAGCAAGCAGTATCGCCTTCATACTTTTCTCCTTGTTATTTAACATTAATTCTGCCGGTTCAGTGCCTCAGCAAGCTTTTCACCAAGTATATCATAGTCACCGAGAGAAAGATTTCCCAGATGTCCCACCCTCAGCTGTTTATCCTTCCAGGCTCCCCCGGACGGTGTAAGAATGATATCATATTTATCCTTAAGATATTCAAATACCTTTGTTGCATTGTTCTCCGGGAAGATTACCGTCGTAACGCAGTTCGACATCGGTATTTCCGGAAGCTCAAGTGGAAGATTTTTTATCAGACTTCTGAAATATTCAGCTCTTTCCTTATGCTTCCTGTTTTCTTCATCGATACCGCAGTCCATTATGCTGCTCATTCTCTCATGAAAAGCCAGCATAATACCTACCGCAGAGGTAAATGGCGGCTGACCTCTTCTCTGGTTAATGAGGTAATCCTTAAAATCAAAATATATCGGTATCTTCGGATCGGTTCCGGCAGCATTCCGGCCGGCAACTGTGCCGGTCTGATTCTCTGATCCGGTTCCGGAATTTTCTCTCTCATCCGCCTCGTCATTTTCCTTCATGACACGTTTAACAGCCCTGTCGGAAAGAGCAACATAAGCCGCTCCCGGCGAAAGCGAAAGCGCCTTCTGACTTGCAGTGAGAAGCACATCTATACAACAGGCCGTCATATCTATAGGATCCGCAAGATATGCACTGACAGCATCAACTATAAAGAACATATTATTTTTTCTGCAGAAATCCCCCAGAAAAGCCAGATCATAAAGCTGGCCCGTACTGGTCTCGCAGGCATTTACCAGAAGCGCCGTATAAGCTTTACCGGCAAATTCTGCTTCAAAATACGCCTTATCAAACGCCTCCATATAAGGTATATCATAGGTATCGGTATCTATGCCATACCTTCTGCATATTTGGGCAAATCTTGAACCGAAGCTTCCTCCGTTGATCACAAGAGCCTTATCCTTACTGCCGAGCATATTTACAACCGCTGCATCCATTGCCCCGGTTCCGCTGCAGGTAAGTCCGATAAAGCCGCTTCCTTCCTGAGCATTAAGAGACTCAAGGAACATTCTTTCACTTTCCTTCATCATCTCACCAAACTCCGCAGTTCTGAAATACGGCAGCTGCGTGCCTTCGATTTTCAACGTTTCCGGATACATCTCAACCGGTCCGACTGTGAATAATTTCATTTATTTTCTCCTTCAATACACTCTATATGAATCATGTATTTCATTCAACTTCTGCCTTTTTTGCCTTTCCTTTAAGCAGTCCCATAAAATATCCCAGACAGTCACTCTTTCTGAATACTATGAAGAGCAGCGCATTTGGAATGACAGCGCAGAAGATCAGATTCTTCACAACAAGTCCAAAGCCTTTATCAGGCGAGAACAGGTTCAGCCCTGTAACGATCGCAACCGTCGCTGCGCACACCATGATAAATACGGCCAGATATCCCAGCGTTTCTCTTGCATAATCTCTTATGCTTCTTCCAAACAGTCTTGTGTAAACATATTTCGGATAACTGAAACACCAGAGAGCCATTGAGCTCGCTATGGTTCCCATGAATACTCCCGCAAGTCCGAACAGCTTCAGGAATAATATTGAAGCCGCAAGATTTATGATCGATTCAAATACAGGCACAAAGCGGTTTTCGTAGAATATACCTGCTGCATCCTGGAAAGAATTGTAGGATCCTCTCATCAGGAACTGAAAGAACTGCAGCGACAGTACTATTATTACCGGATATGACAAGAGATATTTTTCTCCGAACCAGGCTCCGACAAAAGGCTGAAGCATAATAAGCAGCGAGGTTCCCGCAAAAGCCGCGATCCAGAAATTCATGAATCTGATCTTTCTGAAAACCCTGTAAGACTCCTCCTTATTTCCAGAAACGAGAAGGTTTCCGACGCTCGGGGTAAGCGCAGTCAGCGCCGGATTGAACAGCTTGGTTGCCGCATCTATGACTATAAAATAATTATTGTAGAGACCTGCTGTACTCAGACTGAAGAAAACCGAAATGAGTATGCTGTCTGTTCCATTAACTATAAAAGTACCGATCTTATGAAAGATAAGCGCGCCTGTCTTCTTCTTTATATCCTTATGTATCGACTCATCCAGAGGCACAGCATCTTCACCTCTGAGGAAAGGATACTCACGATTTGCGATCGCAGTGATGGCTATATTTTCAAGTACCCTGAAGATAAGCTTGGTCACAAGATAGATATAATAATCATGTGTGAAATACAGCATAGCCAGCTGTCCGGTATTCATTCCTATAAGATAAATCATATGAATGAAGCTTATCTTATAATTCTTCTGATCTGCATAGATTATCGCTCTCTTATATGAGAGGAAATACGACAGTACCGTATCCGCAAGATATATCAAATATATGTATCCCAGATTTATGTCTGTATTATCAGTCTTCGCGATATACGGAAGAAAAGGGATCAGGCAGACGCCTATGACCGATATTGCCGCTGCGATAACATGGAAAGCGCGCCTGTAGAAAAGCATGAGTGATTTGACCGTTTCCCTGTCATTATCCCTGAGCGGTTTATAAAGATGAAATATAACAGCCTCGCCGATACCCAGATCGACTATCGCAAGTGCAGTTATAACATTTGTGAAAAGTCCGTTCAGACCGGCATATTCAAGTCCCAGAATATCAATAAAAAGCTTCTGAGCCATGAGACCGATCAGTATGGCAGTTATATTTGCGAAGATAGTAAATACGAAATTGTGTGCAGCCTTACCTGTCCTGCCCTTAAACTCAGCTTCTCCTCCGCCAAGGGCTCTGTCGGCAGCCTGCTTCTCATGTATATTTTTAAGTTTTCCCGCATGGTAAGCAAAAATAATGATGTAGAAGAAATTTGCAAAAGCATGCTGTTCCATAACAAACATGAAGAAGAACAGCCCCATGAATACAGATATCCATTGTGCCGCTGCAGTCTTGCGGCTCTTAAAAAGCTTTAAAGCTGCCAGTCCGATGATCATAAGAAAGAGCATCAGTCCTACAATACCTGTTTTATAAAGGATTTCAACGATCTCATTATGAGTTGTGATAATTATCTTATTGTATTTGAAGGTATCATATCCATGACCTATAACCGGATGCTGTTTTATCGCTTCAAAGGCCTTGTCCCATACAAATACTCTCTTTGTAAGATCCATACTTTTGTTCAGGACGCCCTCGATGAGCCATTTGAACATATCCTGTCTTCTCATAAGCACAAACACGATATTCAAAAGTATACCTGCCAGCGAATAAGTCATTATATTAAATACAGGTGTCAGTTTCAGTATTCCAGGGATAAAAGCCAGTACCAGAAGCGGTGTCAGAACGACCATCGCTGTACTGTTTTTAACCAGATAACTTGATGATAATACCAGGATGACTCCGACTCTGAAGATATATATCTTCTTTATATCACAGATTATGGCATACATCACTGCAAAGAAGAGAAATGCGATCTGATATGGGATATGCCCACTCTTAAAACCAAGCAGCCATGTCTCGGGATAATGATTCAGATATTTATACATCCCATCTCTGAAAATAATGATTGAAAAATGATTCAGGCAGGTAAGTGTTCCGAAGAATATCATCTCCGCCACAAGAAAGCTTCTGATATCCTTCAGGATGCCATATTCGATGACCAGGCATACTATAATGGTCGCAAAGGAATACTCCACCGCCCTCTTGGTCGTTCCGGTATTCAGCGCCGAAGCGGTGATCATAACCATAAGCAGCGCTGCTATCAGTGCAAAATACTTCGGTATCTGCTTTATCAGTCTGTCTTTCAGAAGATAATACAGTACGCCTATTCCTGCACCGATCTGTGCGAGAGTATATACCTTCGGTGTCCAGCCCATAGTATCAGTCAGATAGCCTACAGGGAAGAAAGGCAGTGTCAGCAGGAAAAATGTGATCACATTCTTCACGCTGCATTTATCAACTTTTTCCTTGCTGATCATTTCCATGTTATCTTCCAATACAAAAACAGAAGATGCATTTTATATAGTAACGCCTTCTGTCTGTCTCTCTTCTCTGAATATTTTCTGAATCTTCTGCTGCCGATTTCTTTCCAGAGCGGTGCCTTGTAGAGATGTCTCCTGACACTGCGTCTTGCAGCAGTTCCTTTGTCCCATTTTGGATTACCATACATACAGATGTATATATATCTCAGTGAATCCATAACCAGACGTGTATATGCCGTATATTCCACGGTATCCGAAAGATCAAGGATACCTCTCATGATCTTAAGCGGACGTTCCATATCCCTGATCACATCCGGGTTGTATTTATTTGATGCCGAAGCAGCATTTTCAAAATAGTAATACCATATGCGTTTCACATATGCCACTCTGAGAGAATTGAGCATCATGAGGTTCCAGATTGCATCCTCATACATCTTGATCCCTTTCGGGAAGAGGAATCTGTCATCCTCAAATACTTCTCTCCTGATGAACCTTGCCGCTATGCCTCTGTTGATATAACCACCGTTCTCGAATCTGTACGGCTCGCCAACATTCTCAGCTCTTGACCTGTGCAATCTGTTCTTAGAAATACGAATAACCGCCCTCTTCAGTTCATCACCTGAAAGAAGCCCTTCTGTATTTCTCAAACCATGAGTCTCGTCCGATGACACATCCGACAGAGCATAATCCTCGACGCTTACCGCTCCGTTCGCTGCCTCTATGTAAAGTGTTCCTCCAAAGAGTACATCAATATTCTTATCCTGCAGAACCTCAACGGCTTCCTTAAAAGCATATGGCGCTATAGTATCATCACCGTCAATAAAGGTTATAACATCCCCTTTTGCTTCTCTTATGGCTGTATTTCTCGCCACTGATACTCCCGACGGACGAATATGAAAGAGCCTGATCCTGTCATCCGAAGCTGAAAGTATGTCAAGCTCTTTAACAAATTCTTCTTCACTTCCATCATCGATGATCAGAAGCTCAAAATCTGTATATGATTGTTTTAATACGCTTGAAACAGCTCTGTTAAGCAGCTCTTTATCGCCGTTTCTTACAGGAAGTATGACACTTATCATTATCCAAACCCTTTGTCTATATAATGCCTATTGGCCGCTGTGGAAAACAAGTTGCCGCTTTCCGTTTCTGCAAAGAAAATATATTACTGCTTTCCGTCTCTGCTAAGAAAATATATTACCACTTTCCGTCTCTTCGAAGAAAAATATTACCGCTTTCTATCTCTCCGAAGGAAATATATTACTGTCTTCCATCATTCTTCGGCAATATACGCCTCGATATCATGAGTTATCCTGTCCTCTTCAGGCGGAAGAGTCATATAATCGCCGAATATTCCGGTCAGGTTTTCATCCCAAAGCGAGGTTACGGAAAAGCTTTTTCCTTCAAATTCCATCTCGATCATATTTTCAAACTCTTTCCTCGGCATTGCCTGTCCCGGTCCGTCATAAGCCCAGGTGACCATACCGCACTTAGGCGCATGGCTGTAGGAATACTTAAGGGCAAGCTTTCTCTGAAGCCCCGAAATCCTTTTTCTTCCGATAAGCTTTGCTGCAGGTTTAACAAATATATCCTTAACGATAGTGACTGCCTTACTGCTGCCATAACCGTTATTTACAACTGAAGCAACATTCAGCTTGCACAGATTCAAAGCATGTCTGTAATGCTTCTTTATCTTCTTCTCATCCTCAGGAAGCCCATCCATCGGAAATATATCTATCCAGAGATTCCTGACATCCTTCTGCCTGTAATTCTGTTCTTTAATACTGATCCTGCTGTCAAAAAGCTTTGCATACGGAGAATCAAGTGTACCATCCTCAAAGGAACCAAGATAATACCTCTCATCCCAGAGCTTTCTCTTTCTGTTCAGTCTGATAAGCTTTTCATAATCCGGCCGCGGCATCATGATATCAATATCATCATCCCACGGAATAAAACCCTTATGACGAACAGCTCCTATCAGAGTTCCCGCACAAAGGGTATATTTAAGCTTATATTTTCTGGCAGCTTTATCGAACTCTGTCATAATGTCAAGTTCGGCGTTCTGAATCTCTCTTAAAGTCAGTTTCTTCAATGTAATAGTCTCCTGTTTGTTATCTTGGCATTCTTCCCTCTCAGCCTTGTGAGTCTCACATATATATTTCCTAAAAATGCAGCCGTATGGAAGAAATGACAGAGTACAAATATAAGTACCTTTCTCGACAGGACTATAGGAGACTTCATAAGTTCCTTCTCATTTGCCTTGAGAGCTCTCCGCAGCATTTCCCGCTGAGCCTTATAATCCTTCTTTATCTCTGCATTGCTGAGCTCCGTTATCATTCTGAGCAGCAGTGTAAAATCAACTCTGATCCTGTTGATTCGTGCGTATTCATGATCCGGTTCTCTGCCGACAGCCTCTGATAACACTCTGTCCCACACCTCAATCAGATCAAAATCCTTCTTCGAGAAATGCCCGGTTGCACTTGATGCATTATAATAATAAAAATATCCTACCTCGCCAAGCCTTACGATCTTTTCAGCATTTGAAACTGCTTTATAGGTTCCGAGAACATCCTCGCCAACACTTATTCCCACCGGGAAAAGATCAGCCACAAGATTTTCTCTCTTATATAGCTTAGCTACCGGAAAATGTACATATTTATTGGAATCTATCTTAAAAAACAATCTAAGAAATGCGTCTCTTGTTGTGACGGTATAGTTCATGCTCTCTTCCTTCTCGAAAGGACACATCTCATCTACACTCTTAAGTTCACAGGTGACAATATCCGCATCTTTCTTCAGCATAAGATAAAGCATGCGGCTGATGATGTCCGGCTTGATCCAGTCATCACTGTCAACAAACATCAGATATTCACCGGTTGCAACCTTGAGTCCGCTGTTTCTTGCGGCAGAAACGCCGCCGTGAGGAACCGAAATATTTCTGATCCTGTCATCACTTTCCGCAAGCTTTTCTGCAAGCGAAAAAGAGCTGTCAAGAGATCCGTCATCGACAAGGATTATCTCCAGCTTATCATAGGTTTGGGAGGTTATACTGTTAACACATCTTTCCAGAAACTTTTCAGTGTTGTAATATGGAACGATAACACTGACCAGGGGTTTTCTTTTTCCCGTCATATTATCCCTTATTCCTCTCCACTTTTTTTCATACATACTTAGACCCATCCTGCCCTATCAGTATGGTTCTGTAATTCTATTCATCCTCTATCAGGCGCCGAGTATTTCTTTCAGGAACCGGACAGTATGTTCCGCTCCTGTCTTCATATCAAATACAGCCTTCCATCCAAGCGCTTCCAGCTTTTCGGAATTCAGTGCCGAACAAGGCATTGCATTAAAGCTCTTTCTCTCGGCATCACTCGGAACGTCAAATACTATATCCACTCCGCCCGCTGCCGCAAACTCCTCTGCCATCTGTCGTATTGTAACAACAGCCTGCTTTGCAGAGATATTGTATGCGTTTTTATTTTCACCATTTATAAGAACGGCAAGTATAGCCGATGCACAGTCAAGCACATGGCAGTATGATCTCAGCTGCTCGCCGAGGCTCTTCATCACTATTGCTTCTCCCGAAGCAGCCTTTACGGAGAACTGTGCAGATGCACGACTGTCCGTAAGTTTTATCACAGGTCCGTAAATATGACCCGGTCTTACGATCAACACATCAACCTTATATTCCTCGGCATAAGCTATGCAGAGTGTCTCCGCAGCACGCTTAGAACTCGGATATGACGATCTCGGATTAAGTATATCCACGTAGCCCAGAGATTCCTCTCTATATGGCTCGAAGCTTTCATTCACGCCATATATCTCACTTGAGGAAATATATAACAGTCTCTGCA
This sequence comes from uncultured Lachnospiraceae bacterium, assembly GCA_946544235.1. Classification (GTDB taxonomy): domain Bacteria; phylum Bacillota; class Clostridia; order Lachnospirales; family Lachnospiraceae; genus Eubacterium_Q. The sequence continues at coordinate 11,397 of CAMNMC010000078.1, forward strand.
ATCTGTCCTTATCCGCTGCCGCAAGGAGCCCGTTCAGTCCCATGATATTTGCAAGCATTGTTTCAACCGGTTCAGATGAAATACGTACCGGATCAGCATTACTCGCACCATGGATTATGAAATCAACCGAGATAAGCTCCGTAACAGTTCTGGTTGCATCGTATTTTATAAAATGATAGTCCCTGCCCTCTTCGTAATCAGAGAAGCGCTTTGTCACACCCTCCGGATTTCGTCCTGCAAGATAAAGCTTCATTGCATACCCACATTCCTTATTAAGTGTAAGAAGTATATCTGAAACTGCAGAACCTATCAGTCCTGTAGCTCCTGTGATAAGGATATCCTTACCCTTAAGCTCCTCGATCCCGGGTATATTTTCTATTACTTTATTTATATCAAACAAATACTCTTCTGTATATTTCATTCCATGGTCTCCTGCCGGCATGCCTTCAGACTGTTTTTAAACCCATTTTATATATATAACTTCTATCAGAAGCTCTGCTCATATCCCTTATGCATGAATTTTGCTTTCAAAAAGGCTGTTCCCTTTTTAAACTTATTGACCTTCTCCATATAAATGAATGGCAGTTCGGCTATCTCTTCCTTCTTGATCACGCCGTCCTTCAGCTTCTTGTCCAGCCATACATTGAAGATGATCTCACTGATCCTTCCGGAATACCTCTTCTGGAAATCAGTCCATGTCGATGTATCTATTCTCTCGGCAAGTTCAAACAGTATTTTAAACAGCCACCTGCAATAATCATCCATCAGATCTCTCGGAAGTATCATCATGTTGAACATATATCCGCTCTTTCTTGCAACTACCTCATCGAATGAATCAAGATAGTCTGGATACATTTCGGAGATAACCTCTCTGGTCTTATCTATTTCTTCAGCCTTATATGTATGAACATAATGGCTGTAAAGTGATTCTATATAATAATTTCTCTTTCTCGGAACGATAACCTTGTAGCCTTTTCCAAGAAGGAATCTGACCTCCTTCTCGCGAAGGACTTTATCAAAAGGATCCTTTCCCTTACCCTTTCCAACAAAGTGTCTTCTGTAATGAGCAAGTCCCAGATAATCCACATCAAGATTCTTCCATGCCCAGTAAAGTCCCGTAAGTTCACAGAATGCAGGATTTAGTATAGAGATATTATCTCCCTCATTGTCTTTCTGGTAGCCCAGATCAAGAGGCTTTCCCTCTTCATCAACCTTACCCTCTGCACCGACATGAAGCGGAAGGTAGAGTTTGTCCTCCGGCATACGATACTCTTTATGTGTAGCAACTATTACCTTGATACTGCATTTTTCACTATTCATTGTATTTACCCCAGCTTTATTTATGTATTATTTTCATACATTATCCGGAAGTTTTATATTCACTCATAAACAGATCCTATATCCCGGATTTCCTCTCAAACCATATCTAAGGTATTTTATCATCTAATACATAAAAAAACAACACATCTACACTATATATTAGGCCACATTCAATTATTCTACATAATTTAACACTGAATTTTCAACTTAATCCCTTCTGAATACTTCCTGTTTTCAACCATTTATGCCCTTTTTATATATCCAAGCCCAAAATAGGCTGAACAAACTGTGTCGCATGCAATGCATCCCCCGAAGGGTTGTTGTATAACAGGAAACACCGTCTCTTACTATACAAAAGAGCCGCCTCACGGCGGCTCCATGTATGAAAAAATGTGGGGGAAGGTATAGATTCCTTAATTGGAACAACTTTAGTGTAAGATAAATGTATGTTCAACTTAAGTATAATCTGTGACCAAAGTGTGAAAAGTCATTATGAAGTCCTTATAGAATTATTAAGAAATCTTCATCCCCTGTTACTTCAGATATCTGTACACGTAAATTTCCTGTCCGGCATCGCGTACATCCTCGGTAAAGCTGCTTCTCGAGGTTCTTACCTCCTGCCCGAGTACCGGATCATAATAACGTATATAGTTTGCATTATAGCTTACAACAAGAACATATTTTCCACCAGGCATCCTGACGGTAAATGGAATACCATCGCTGAGGAAGCTTATCGCAGCATCTACCGTTGCCCCGGAAATATTCATTCCTTCTATCTTATCCGTATGCTCAGCTATCGTCTGAACATAACCGGCCACAGCCGCATCAGCGGTACTGAAGCCTCCGGTATCTATGCCTGCGCTTCTCATACTCATGAAGATGCATGCTGCCAAGCTGTCCTTCTCATTATCACTCTTAATATAGTCAAATGTGCCCGCAACGGTAAGATATGGTGCACTTTCCTTGATTCCGTAGATTATCTCTCCCTCTGTAGAAACAACTATTCCGCCATTCTGCTGAAGATAGGCAAAGGCTCTTCCGAGACTCGCAAAGCTCTCCTTCAGGCCTTCGTCCGAATAAACAAATACCCTGTCCTTCTTTCCTTCAGTCTTCTGTTCCTCGGTAACAAACCCGGAAGCGGATTCGCGTACAATAGCCTCTGTAAGATAGCTTCTCTGATAAAGCAGCTGCGGAAGACTTATATCATCCTCAGGCTGAGGTGTCTTGTAGATCAGATGATCCTCCGGAGCAGCGTCATATTTTCCTGCTGAACCGGAAACTCTTGTCAGTTTCAGATCGTTTGAGGTAAGCTCAACATCACTGATGAGAAGCCCATCCTTCTTATATTCTCTGGCAATCTCGCCCTGCCTGTCGACGATATATATTTCTGAAAACATGAATATGGTCTGTCCGTCGCTCCCCGTCCTTATATCCGAGGTTTTGGCGGCACCGTATACCAGTGCATCGTCCTTGAAGCCTATGATACGGAGTTTTCTTCCGCTGTGCGTAAGATGATATTCACCCATATCCTTCATGTTCATAATGATGATCTCATCTGCCCCTCCGGCATCGGCTGTATCAGGAAAAGCAACACATTCTCCGGTTTCCGATGCATATATCATGTCCTCCGGCATTTTATCCGAAAGTATCGTCGGATTGCCGGTAGTGGTATTATAAACCTGCAGCGCTCCGTCTAAAATAGTATAGAACTCCTTCTTCTCAGGATCATACCAGCTGAACCTGTCCGCTCCGAGTCTCAGCGATTCATAGGACTCCGGAGTTTCTATAAAGAAGAGAATATACAGCTCGGATTTCTTCAGATTGTAGCTGTATAGCGCAATGCCGTTACGCCCCTCCAGCCTTCCGTAATTCTGTCTTCCGACCACCGTGAAATAAACAAGTCCGTCATTATCCACAGAAATGATCGTCGGATCACTCGGATTAAAATAACAATAATCCGATTCTCTGTTCCTGCTTCCGCTTCCGTAAAGTCTCGCGGCTGTACCTGCCTTACGATCATATATCCAGAGCTCACCTGCCTCGGTGAAAACACCCATTTCGTTATTCGGAGACCATTTATGACTGCTTCTTTCGACCTTAAATTCATGTTCCGCCTTTTCACCCAGCGGTATATTATCAGAGGTAAATATCTCATCTATGTATCTCACGCTTTTGGTAAGTGAAACCGAATCGGTACTGTTATCATAGCTGAGATAGAGATAATCGGCGATTCCGTATTCGATGACATTTCCGGTATCATCAGACTCGACGATATACTTAAGCTCGATCAGTGAAGTCGTATCCGAAACCTCTCTGACTCTCGGAATGATCGTGGTCACAAGTATAGGATTGATACTGCCCCAAAGCTCGTTTTTGTCGGGATCATCATCCTTATTCTCTTCGGTACCGTCATGCTTCTCATACTGCTGCTCTTCCTCTCCGCCATCCTTGCTGGTGGAAGGGAATACTTTTGTATTGTAATCGGCCGCAAAATCAAGCATATTCCCGAGGAAATCACGTTCAAGCACTACGACTCTCGTATAATATCTGACGGTCTCTCCATCAAGCGAAAGAAGCACGGCAAAGCTGTATTCGGTTCCCTGCTTCATATCCATTCTGAGATCGACACTGTAAATATCGTTGCCTTTTCCTTCACTGCCAGTATTTACTCCCGAAACCTTGATAAAGCCGTTGATCTTCTCGGCATTTATCGCTCCAACACGTTCCATGGTACCGTTTTCGATCAGCTTCTCTCCGGTGATATCTCTGAGTTCATACTTGACGGTGCCTGTATAGGAGCTGTCAACCATGGCTGAAATATTCTTCCCCTCTTCCAGAGGAACGATACTTGTACGGTCAAGAGCGGTATTCATCCTCGTTCTGTAGCCGTCAAGTTTATTTATGATCATACCGTCCTTGTAAATACAGACCTCCGGAAGCCGTGGAACTCCGGTCTCCCGAGGAACACTGTCGGAATTGCGGTTACTCAGACGATTGGTCACAAAAGCAGCCAGCAGAAAAAGTGCCGCAAAAAGCAGCACCCTGAATACTATTCCGAGTATTTTTTCCAACAGCTTCAATTATCCACCTCAGATAACATGACTCAGCCACCGGCCACACCTGCACCGATGGCTGAGTATTATTTTACTACCAAATTATGATGATTCTCTATATAGTAGATCATCAGTCTCCGAAACAGATTCCGAGATCCTTAGCGCTCTTAACAAGCTGATCCTCTGGATCTATAGTCTTAAGCTTTCCTGCTGATTCCTCAAGCGGAATAGCTTCAATACTGTTATTTCTTATAACGACAAGCTTTCCGAAATCCTTATCTCTGATAAGTTCGGCAGCCTTGACACCGAGTCTTGAAGAAAGCACCTTGTCAAATGCATCCGGCGAACCACCTCTCTGTGTATGTCCCGGAATGGCAACTCTGACGTCAGAATCGAATTTCTCACGGATCTTATCAGCGAGCTCGTATGCAACCGATGGATAGGTTCTGCTTGCAAGAACAGCCTTTCTCTCCTTCTTCGGAAGCTTCGCAACATCCTTCGTGATAGCACCCTCTGCAACGGCGATCATTATGGCCTTCTTGCCTTCCTTCTGGTTCTTCTCGATACACTTGTAAACCTTCTTGATGTCGTAAGGTATCTCCGGAAGAAGAATGGCATCAACACCGCCTGCGATACCTGCATAGAGTGTGATCCAGCCAACCTTGTGGCCCATAACCTCTATAACGAAGATACGGCTGTGCGACTCTGCTGTCGTGTAAATATTGTCAATATAGCTTGTAGCAACATCGATGGCACTCTGGAAACCAAAGGTAACATCTGTTCCCCAGATATCGTTGTCGATGGTCTTCGGAAGTCCTACAACGTTCAGCCCCTCGCTTGCGAGTCTGTTGGCAGTCTTCTGCGAACCGTTTCCGCCGAGAACAACAAGAGCATCAAGCTTCAGCTTCTTATAATTCTCTTTCATTGCCTTAACCTTGTCGATTCCGTCAGCTGTCGGGATATCGATCTCCTTGAAAGGCATTCTGCTGGTTCCGAGGATTGTTCCGCCCTTATTAAGGATACCGGTAAAATCATTGTATTTCATCTTCCTGTAATTACCGTAAACCATACCCTTATAGCCGTCGATAAAGCCATAAACCTCAAATTCATCTGTTATGAGAGTCTTGATTCCCCTTACTACACCTCTCATAGTCGCATTCAGCGCCTGACAGTCGCCGCCGCTGGTAAGCATTCCTATACGTAACATATCACTACCTCCCTCTTGTAAATATATTTTGCCTTATAAATACTGTTATTATTCTATGCCACTCTTATTCAACCATTATCACGTTAACATCTCATTACCGTGACCGATAAGTCGCATCAATAATGACACATTCTATGCTTAGTATGATCTATCACGATCATCACTTATCATAAACTGATATATGATCAGAGCTCCGTACGTCCGTCGAGTGCCCTCATAAGTGTAACCTCATCGATACACTCCAGGTCTCCGCCGACCGGAACTCCGCTGGCAATCCTCGTAACCTTGATGCCCGCAGGCTTGACCATCTTGGATATATACATGGCCGTTGCCTCACCCTCAACACTGGAGTTTGTTGCGATTATCAGCTCATCAACATCATCTCTGAGCCTGATCATCAGTTCCTTCAGTTTGATATCCTGAGGGCCGATTCCCGCACTAGGACTGATCACTCCATGGAGCACATGATATACGCCGTTGTATTTGCCTATCCTCTCATAAGCTGCAAGCTCGCGGGGTGTTTCAACCACCATGATAAGCTTATGATCCCTGGCAGGCGATGAGCAGATCGGACATTCCTCACGGTCCGTGATCGTATAACATGTCTTGCAGTATTTAATATTATGCTTGGCATTGATAATAGCATCGGAAAGTGCTTTTGCGCGCTCCTCCGACATATTGATTATATAAAATGCAAGCCTCTGTGCAGTCTTGCTTCCGACTCCCGGAAGTCCCGAAAGCGCCTCGATGAGACTGCTGACCTCATTGCCATAGATGTCCATTTAGAAAGGAAAACCTCCCCCTAAGCCTCCTGTAACCTTGCCAAGCTGCTCTCTCTCATCATCAGCCTGCATACGGATAGCCTCATTAACAGCTGCCATAACAACCTCTTCAAGTGTCTCAATATCCTCCGGATCAACAACCTCCTGAGCAATCTTGATAGAGGTTACCTCCTTCTTACCGTTTATCTTAACCGTAACAACTCCGCCGCCGGCAGATGCCTCGTATTCCTTTTCCTCGAGTGCAGCCTGAGTCTCCTCCATCTGCTTCTGCATCTTCTGTGCCTGCTTCATAAGATTGTTCATATTTCCCGGCATCATTCCGCCGCCGAAACCGCCTCTCTTAGCCATTTGTAATTTTCCTCCTGAGTAATAATTTATAACATTTCCGCATCCATATTCGACAGATTCATATGCAGATATACCTCTTCACTGTGCCATAATTCTGCAAGCAGAATTATGCATACATCATTCCATGATGTATGTAGCATGCTTCGCATGCTGCATCATTCGCGTTGCTCATGATAGCAATATGCTGCGCATATTACTACTTAGTTGTAGGTGAAATACGCCTTCAGAGGCATATCTGCACATGAATCTATTCAGTATTATGTTTGGAAATTTGATTCAATTCATCAATTCCCCTCAATAGGAAAATTGACAGTAGCCTTGGTTTTGAAGCTCGGTGATGAACTGAAATAGCTCTCATCGACCGGTCTTCTTCTTACATAAAATATGATCTTACAGCCATATTTATCTGAAAGTGAATTGGTTATCACCTGAAAATTCCTTACAAAGAAATTTACATTTACCGGACTGTCATCATATTCGGTCCAGTCATTATCTATACTTAGCCTTCCGGACGAAGCGTGTACCTTCAGCTTCCTTGCAAAAGGATAATACGCCTTCGGAAGATCCTGAGCCTCCTTCTGCCAATTCGCTGCGATGCTGTCCAGGAGCTCCTGAGTCGGAACTGTATATGTTCTTCTGAGTGCCGCAAGCTCCTCTTCGGTCATCTCGGCAATCTTATCCTTTGACGGAACCTTTGCACCACCATAAAGTGATGAGCAGCCTTCTGATACGCCTGCATCACTTCCTGCCATTCTGCCGGCATTTCCGTATGCTCCGTCAGAACCATCCTGCCCTGCTGATGCCGAGCCGGTCGCACTACCCGCTGTTCCGGCTGCCATACTGACGCCCGCCGCTCCGGCTGCCACATTACCCACACCCATCTGAACCGGCATCTGTGCAGGCATTCTTGCCAGCTCCTTCTGAACCTCTTCGCCGACCTTATCCATTCTGGATTCAAGTCTCTCAAGACGCGAAACGAGAGCAGAATTATCAGTCTGCATTTCCGGCCTTACCATTCTTATCAGTCCCATCTCAAGTGTAACTCTCTTGATGGTTGAAAGCCTGATCTGTTGAAGCGTCTCGCCAAGTATTTCCAGATATCTCATAAGAGCATCCGTCGAAAAACCTTCACCCAGCTTCTTCAGTCTCTCTGCTGTTTCCTCCGTGATATCCAGTCCATCCTTAGTTCCCGGTGATATCTTCAGGAAAAGCATATTTCTGGTGAACCAGATATAGTCCGATACAAACTGCACGAGATCCCTGCCCTGCCAGACAACACTGTTTACGGTATCCATCATACCATTTATATCATCTGCCGCCATCTGCTCTGTCAGTCTCACAAAAACATCCGTATCAACTGCTCCGATGGTCGAGAGCACCTTCTCGAAGGTAAGCTCCTCTCCGAGATTAAACGAAATACACTGATCAAGTATGCTGAGCGCATCTCTCATTGAACCATCCGCTGCTTTCGCAACATAGCGAAGTGCATCCTCGGTCGCCGAGATTCCTTCCCTGTCCATCAGCTCAGCCAGTCTTCCGGTGATAGTCTCTATGCTTATCCTCCGAAAATCATATCTCTGGCATCTCGACATGATGGTTACGGGAACCTTCCTTGCCTCGGTTGTCGCAAGGATAAATATAACATATTCCGGCGGTTCCTCAAGTGTTTTCAGAAGTGCATTGAAAGCGCCTGCCGAAAGCATATGTACCTCGTCAATGATATATACGAGATATTTTCCCTGACTCGGTGCATACTGAACTGCCTCAGTTATCTGCCTGATGTTATCGACACCATTATTGGAAGCAGCATCTATCTCTATGACATTGAACGAATTGCCCCTCGCTATTGCCTGGCAGCTTGCACACTCACCACACGGACTCCCGTCAACCGGATGCTCACAGTTGACAGTTTTCGCAAAAAGCTTGGCTATCGTTGTCTTACCGGTTCCTCTGGTTCCGCAGAAGAGATATGCATGTCCTATTCTGTTGTGTGTCACTTCATTTCTGAGTGTCTGAACTATATGCTCCTGACCCTTAACCTCTTCGAAGCTGTCAGGACGCCATTTTCTATATAAAGCTGTATATGACATACATCTGTCCTTCTTTTCCTGTCTGGTATATTTATTAAGAAATCGCTATACTCATATAGCTGTCGCAGAATAGAACAATTTATGCGACAATACCTGCAAGATTGTCCGGATTATGGCATCAAACCACAATCACCTAACGTATATGATACTATAAAAATGCCAAAAAATCAAATAAATGTTGGTTTACATAACATCAAACCGTACCAAAATATTGTACTTATTTTTTACTATTTACCAAAACAAACAATTGTCAAAAAATACATATAAATGGTATAATAGCATTTGGAGTATTTTGCAACACGATCGGTGTTTTTTAATGATTCTGGCCGCTCGATCAGACACTATCAAATGGGGTTATTATGACAGATAAGAAGCTTGTGGCTCTCTGCACCTCACGTGTATATGATCCACAGATACATGGTTATATCGAAAGACTTAATGAGCATCTCAAAGCTGAGGGGTACTCTCTTCTTATTTTCGCCATTAATTCCGATATCTACTGGGACGAGGACAGAGTTGCCACCGAGAAATACATCTTCGATCTTATTCCTTACAAGGATATGAGCGGCATCATCATAATGGATGAGAAGATCAAGAGCCACAAGATTGCCGAGAAGATCATCGGCTTTGCAAATATCTACAACGTTCCCGTGGCTGTTTCCGACGGTCATTATGAAAACGTTTCCTGCGTCAATTTCGATTATGAAAAGGGCTTCGAGCAGGTTGTCCGTCATATGATCGAATTCCATAAGCCGAAGAGGCCTCACATGATGGCCGGCCAGCCTGACAATGATTTTTCCAACCATCGTATAGAAATATTCAAGAAGGTTCTTGCCGATAACGGCATTGAATTTAACCGTTCCATGCTCAGCTATGGATACTTCTGGGCTGATCCATGTCGTGTCGCAACTGCTGCCCTTCTCAAACGTGACGTCCTTCCGGACGCCATAATCTGCGCAAATGACAATATGGCCATAACCGTTTCCGAGATGTTCACGGAGGCCGGCTACAAGGTACCGGGCGACGTCATCATCTCTGGTTTTGATGGTTATGATGAAATATATTTTACATCACCTAAGATCACAACCGCATCCTGCGATATACTTATGATGGCAGATGCTACTGCCGAGATTTTCCTTGAGACTGTAAATGATGGTCAGGTTCATAACCGTATGATCACTCCAACCTTTATACCAAACGAATCCTGCGGCTGTCCGGAGCACACGGAACATCCCTACATCCTGCGTGACTGGTTCAGAGAAAGCTTTTCAAGGCATAATGATGACAATCGTGTTCTTCAACAGATCACCTCTTCCATGCAGATAAGTCAGGATTCGGGCGAGCTCGTTTCCTACATTGAGTCCTATAAAACAGAATGTCTCCTTGTGGCCGTTGACCGCGAATGCTTCTTCAGCGACGACAATTATTTCACGGGCGTCGAAGAATTCAGCAAGGGTAAACAGTTTGTACTGATATATGATTCAGACTATCCTGAACGATATAAGCCGGGCAGCTTTGAAATCCCGGATCGTATAGAAGACAGCACCGAGGATGTGCTTTCGGAACCATTCAGAAGCCGTATTCTCGAGCTTACGGAAAGTGGTTATCCGCTTATCTTCAACTCACTGGTCTTCATGAATAAGTCCTTCGGATTCGCCTGTTATTATTACAGAAATTATCTGATCACGAATTATTCAAATACAATGAACGTCACGAACGCGATCTCTATCGGCTTCGGCGGCTATATAAATACACAGTACCAGCGTATGCTTCTGGACAAGGTTGACCGCATGTACCGTCACGATTCGCTGACCGGCCTCTATAACAGAATCGGTTTCCAGAACCGCTTCAGGAAGATCATGAACAGCCCTTCCTTCAGGGGTCAGAAGGTTACTTTGTTCATGTCCGATCTGGATGGTCTGAAATCGATAAACGACCGATATGGCCACGGTGAGGGCGACAATGCGATTGCAGAAGTTGCAAGAGCCCTTGACGCCTCAACGCCTGAAAACAGTATTTCCGTACGTTTCGGCGGTGATGAGCTCTTCTCCGTAATCTTCGGCGAATGTAAACCTGAGGAAATAATAACGAGGATAGACGCATACCTGGGCAGTTACAATGAAACCTCAGGAAAACCTTACAAGGTTTCTGCAAGCTGCGGATATATGACATCCATCCTCGATGATGATTTTAACATCACTCAGGTCCTGAAGCAGGCCGATGAGCAGATGTATATAATCAAGAGAAACAAGAAGAACAGTTAAATACACTAACATGATCCTAAAAATGCCGCAGCGACACAGGTCACTGCGGCATCTTCTTGTATAGCAATAATCAATGCGGGGCGCACATGTGCCCCGCATTATTGTTATTTTAAGAACTATCTGAATTCGCAGAACACTTCCTCGCCTGGCTTAACATCATACATTCTCTCAAAAAAGACAAGCCTGCTAACGGTCGGAATTTCTCTTCCGCTAACATCTCTACAGTCTCGGTCATTATCATAGAGGAAATACTCTCCATCAGGCGATTCATAAACTTGGACAACGTGGTCGGAGGTAAATGAGCCAGTGTTTATAACACGAACTTTGTTTTCGAGCAGTTTGCTCTCAAACGTAGTATACGACAGTCCGTAGCCAAAACGATAAAGCGGCTTTTCTGTCATGTAGAGGTAGGTCATTCCTGTCTTTCTGATATCATAATCCTCGATATCACCAAGCTGGCTGTCATCCCTGTACCAGGTCTGAGAGGTTCTTCCGGCAGGACTCACTCTGCCCGTGATTACGTCCGCAAGTCCGTTTCCAATCTCCTCACAGCCAAATGCGCTCCAAAGTATGCTTCTGATCTCAGGCGCCTCGTCTTCCTCCGCTACAGCTATCGGCGCATTTCCGATAAGAACGAGTGCGATGTTCTTGAATGTCTGTCTCAGTTTTCGTAAAACTGCTCTCTGGAAAGGCGGAAGTTCGATTGATTCCCTATCTCTTTCCTCCTTCATATTTACGATCGGATGAAGTCCGAAGCAGGCAAATATATCTGTATCGCTATTCAAATTGTTCTGCTCGATCGTCTCACTGAGTATGGTCTCAACATCCTTCACTGTTTCGAAACAAAGCGCCATTTTTCCGTCAGGATTCGTGATGCCTTTGATATTTCTGCTCCTCCGAATAATCGCAGAATCATTTTTACTATTCTCAACAATAACAGTATTTCCGGCATTCCTGTTATCAGAATTCTCTGTAACATTTTGTTCGTTTTCCCAGAAATGCAGTGCATCATCAGCTGTAAAACGGATCACTTCACCATTCTCATCATACAGCTGAAAAGCTTCATTTGTGAACCAGCTGAAGGCATCATCGGCATTTGCGTAAAGTTCAAATGTATCAGAAACCTCTTCTATATTCTTGATCTTCTTATCAGGTGAAATAGTTGTCAGAAGCTTGCCCGTTGAAAGCGATCTGATAGTAATGCGTGACTCATCCCATAGCATGATCCTGAAGAGCTCTGCTTCCTCAAGAGAAACCGGAACCACTTTGCCGTCACGGATGCCAGCATACTTTCTCTCAACTGTTTTTCCGGTCTCTGTACTGCCATTTTCGATAATAACATCTGACCTATTCTGCTTCGTAGTATTGTTATCATCTTTATCCGAAGCACCATATAACACTAATTTCACAACCGGAAACAGCTCTTCACCCGGTATATTCATCCCCTCCGTGAAGGTTACTATATGGCTCGAAAGTCCGCCATACCAGTCAATCGGACATCTGTTTACGAATGGTCCGAAAGCAAATTGCTTTCCTATATTGTTTTCACCAACCAGCTGATTATCCTCAACCGCCTCTTCCTTTAAACCGCATGCAACCGGCAGCATTCCGTCATTTTTTAGAAGTACAACCGTCTTTGAAGCAGCCTCTCTTGCGAGAGCTCTGTTTTCAGCTGTATCAACCTTCGAAGAGTTATATTTATCCTTAGGAAAAGCCCTGGTACAGCCATCTTCACCTTGATCCTCAGCCATAAGTCCGAGCATCGAAAATACAGTCATTCTGTTTACGATAGCCTCTGTCAGATGATCCTCAGTGATTATCCCCTTATTCAGAGCCTCCTCCATAAATGGTCTCTCGTAGCGGCCGTCCTCAAGAAACAGATCAACTCCGGCTTCAAAAGCCTTCTTCAATGCATCACAGCCATCCTCAGCCGAATGCTGCTGATCCACAGCCAGCCTCATGGTAAATGCATCCGACACAACAAAAGGAACGCCCCAGGCCTTCAGCTTCTGCCTGATCTCAGGATTAAAGGTTGCGGCAACGCCATTTATAAAATTATAAGAAGACATAACAGAAAGCGGACCGGAGTATTCGATCATCTCCTTGAAAACTCTCAGATAATAATCCTCCTTCAGATCCTCAGGCATCCTGCTGTCGGACATAAAACGCTTGTTTTCAACATTATTTGCGTAGAAATGTTTTAATGTCGCGCCACAGCGAACGTAGTCCGGATCATCTCCGGCCATTCCGAGAACATACTCACCCGCAAGCCTCGAAGCAAGATGCGGATCCTCTCCGTAGGCCTCTTCATTTCTGCCCCAGCGAGGGTCTCTCTCCATATCAATTGTCGGTGCAAAAGGGCACAGTCCGTTATGAAGCCCTTCGTTGGCAAGGCTCCTTGTCTCGGTTCCGACAACCTCCCCGATACGATGCATAAGTTTCTTATCGAAGGACGAAGCCATTCCGATTGGGCTCGGAAAAACCGTCGTACAGATCGGCTCCCCCAGATCAAAGCTCTGGTCGTGCCTTGCCTGAACCCCGTGCGCAGCCTCCGCCGCAAAGTCAAGCATTGAAAGTCCAAGTCTCTCCCAGTCCTCTGCCGTTCCGTAAAATATATTTATCTTATCCTGAAGGCTCAGCTTCTCCGTGAAAGCCTCCGCCCTCTTTCTGTGAAATTCAATATCTCTTTTCATGCAGTACTTCCTTAATCTTCTATATCATTTAGTCTCACAACCACCGAACCCTATCGCTGATTCTTATGAGTTTTTCGCGAGTTTTCTCAACTACTCCGCTAGTTACTTCGCAATATATAATAATTATTTACTATTTCGCCAGCAGCCTCTCAATATACTCCAGTGCTTCATCACGCATAAATTCACCTCTTATACTCTGAGCATTCATGGCCGGCGGGCAATCCGCTCCGATAAATTCTATATGGACCACTTCAGTTTTCTCAACATCTATTATCAGCACAAGCGTTGTAACCGAGATGCGGTCAACACCGCCGTAGTAAAACTCTTCCTCAATCTTTGAATCGTAACTAGTGTATACGATCAGGTACTTCCAATCCTTCGGTGAATCAGCGAATTTTGCAGAGTAGGCCGAAAACTTTATGTCCTGATCGTCATTTACAAAACGATGATCAGCCAGGACAACTCCCGACAGAGAAGAATTCCATGCCCCGGTAAGCTCCGCGCCCTTTGCACTATCTGCAAATTCAGGTTCAAGTGTTACCTGATTAAAAACAAGATCACCATCAGAATCCGGAATGACGTTATCACTCTTCATCTTGGCAATACTATCCTTGTAAATAGACTGCGCCATCTTGCTGCCGATCCTGCTCATGCCATAATCACTCGAAACAAGAATATATTTCTTATCAATCTTCAGCTCACTGCCATAACCGTCAAACGAACAGCTGCTAACATCAACATCAAAAGTCTCCAGATTGTTCAGCTCCGTCTCCATCGAATCGAGCTTAAAATAGCTTTCAGAACCACTCACCGGATTATTAAATATCAGTTCCGTCGGCAGGTCATGTCCGTCAACAACCGTGTAAATAAATGTCAGCCTGACCGAATATCCTTCAAAGCCCGTCACCGGCTCAGCGACTACGATCCAGGACTTTATCTTACTGCTCTCGTTCTTCCCTCCGGAAGTCGTATCGAAATAAAAAGCCGGCATAGCGTTATCAAGCATAGGTATCGTATCATCCTCCAATAAGATGGAGAGTCCGACACCATTTGAATCCGGGTACATCGAATCATTTCTTATATCAAAGTCCGAAACCCGAACCCACTTTTCCACCAGAAAATGATATCCGTTAACATCTATTTCCTGACCGATCGGTTTCACCTTCGGTCCCTCAGTGGTCTTCTTGTCTGACCCTGAATCCCCCTTTGATCCGCAGCCCACGAGAAGCAGTGCCATAGCCAGCACAATCACCAGTATTTTTCTCATTAAAACCACCCCACAACTCAATTATAACTCTGTTAGATCAAGTCATAATACCCCTAATAATACACACTTTAAATGTAATATACATACATGCTGTTTATCTCCTCAGATACTCCGACGCAAGAGGAAATTCAAAATAAGTATCCGGATATGGCTCATTTTCAAGAGTAAAATGCCACCATTCACAATCAATTGGCTTAAATCCATTTCTGACCATAACCTTCTGAAGCATCATACGATTTTCAAACTGCTCCTCTGTGACATCCCTGCAGTCAGGATGCGACAGCTCGCTGAAGAGATCGAACGGACTTCCCATATCAACCTCCTTGCCCGTTCTCATATCAAGCAGCGTCAGATCAACCGTACTGCCCCTGCTGTGGCTGGACATTTTCGCTATATAGCCCTTCTCGAAGAGCTCCTGCTTCTGCAGATCCGGGTAAAAATACGGTTTCATACGCACATCCTGATCCTCTATTCCCCACAACACGAAATGCCTTACCGCACATGCCGGGCGGTAGGTATCAAAAATCTTCAGACGATATCCCTGCACAAACATCTCATTGCTGACTGCCTTCAGAGCCCTTGCCGCCTCTTTGGTGAGGATTGAGCACGGCTCCTCATAACCGTCAACTCTCTCCCCAAGAAAGTTGTATGTAGAAAAATATCTGATCTCCTGAATTATATGTGGAATAACATCCGAAAGCAGCACAAATCCGGATGGATCCATGGTTATATCCTTTATATGATCTGTTCTCATTTGCCAGCCCCCTCCTATGTTTTACCTCTGTTATTTCGAGTCAAAACGCCCCAAAAATACACACTTTAATTGTAATATACGGACATACTATTTACAACAAAAATCACTTTGTAATTTGCTTATTCAGGTATATATTACAATCATTGAAAGATTATCTGACATCCTTAATATCTACTAAATATATATAATCAATGATACGATCAGAATCTGTGATATATATATCAATAACATGGTCAGAATATAATATATATATATATCAGAGTGAAGACAAAGGTCGTGTTCAACACGGCCTTTTCTTTATACTGAAATATCAAAAAGTCCTTATATTACGGGCTTTTCACCCTTTTGTATGGTATACTTATAGTATCAAATAAGGCGGTGTAACCCATGATTACAGAACATACAGAGCGCGTAAGAAAGCAACTTCAGATGGTATCTATCGATGATCTTGTTCCACAGGATCATCTTCTGCGAATTATCGACAAAGCAATTGACTGGTCATTCATTTATGACCTCGTTCGCGATAAGTATTCTCCAGACAACGGTCGTCCAAGCATTGACCCGGTTGTGCTTATTAAAATCCCATTTATTCAGTACTTGTACGGTATAAAGAGCATGCGCCAAACGATCAAAGAGATTGACGTAAATATCGCATATCGTTGGTTCCTTGGTTTAGAGCTAGGCGAAAAGGTTCCACACTTTACAACATTTGGCAAGAACTATAAACGCCGATTCGAAGGTACTGACCTGTTTGAACAGATATTTCAACATATCCTAGAAGAATGCTATAAGTTTAGGCTGGTAGATCCAACCGAGGTTTTTGTGGATGCAACACATGTAAAGGCTCGGGCAAACAACAAGAAGATGCAGCGTCGAATTGCAAAAGAGGAAGCACTATTCTACGCAGAAATGCTCCGTAAGGACATTGATGCTGATCGTGAAACCGTTAAAAGATAAAGACGATGATAACAAGCCAAGCGGTGGTTCCGGCGATAAGTTCGAAGACTATACTGATGATGTTCCATTAGATGGGAAAACTATTAAATGTAGCACAACGGATCCAGAAAGTGGTTGGTTCCGCAAGGGCGAGCATAAACATGTTTTTGCATACGGTATCGAAACGGCATGCGATAAAAATGGCTGGATTCTTGGATTTAAAGTTAATCCCGGTAACGAACACGATAGCCGTACCTTCAAAGGTCTTTACGATAAATTGCAGGATATTGGAATGAAACGTTGTGTCGTTGATGCCGGATACAAGACACCTGCTATTGCAATACTTTTATTAGATGATGGTGTAGACCCTGTGTTACCATATAAACGTCCGATGACCAAAGATAGATTCTTTAAGAAATACGAGTATGTGTACGATGAGTACAATGATTGCTATATTTGCCCAAACAATCAGGTCTTAAATTATAGCACTACAAATCGTGACGGATATCGTGAATATAAGAGCTGTGGAAAGGCTTGCGAATCATGTCCGTATCTTGAGCAGTGTACGGCAAGTAAAAATCATGTAAAGCTCGTTACACGGCATGTATGGGAAGATTACATGGAAATATGTGAGGACATACGCCAAACTATAGGCATGAAAGATGTATACTCACATCGAAAAGAAACAATCGAGCGAATCTTTGGGACAGCAAAAGAAAACCATGGATTTAGATATACGCAGATGTATGGAAAGGCGCGAATGAAAATGAAGGTCGCGCTTACTTATGCTGCCATGAATTTGAAAAAACTGGCAATGATAAAAACAGAATGGGGATTACAGCCTGCATAAGCGGGTAGAATCTTCATATATTTCATATTTTCTTGGTGTCCAAACAAGAAAAAAGAAAATAGAAATGAAAAAATGCCTTCTGTGACACATTGAATCACAGAAGGCATTTGTCTTCACTCTGGACCACCTGCATAGCAGGTGGTTTATTTGTATCGCTAATACAAAAAAATCGGATAAAAGGACATAATTATCCTCTTATCCGACGGTTATCCATCATTAACATATTCAATTTCAGACAACGAAAAAAGGGCGCAGTTAGCTAATGCTTGCTTGAGCGTAGCGAATCTCGGCATACCTGTCAACTCATCAATATATCATATGAAAATTCGGTTAAATTATAGCAAACAAACATGTTTTTTACAATAATATGTTATGAAAAGGCAGCTATGAAATTGTTTCATATGATCAAATCAAGGCCTCTCCCAACTTCGGCACGAGTTTGTTGCTTGCCAAGAATTGGACACAAACATCTACAATCAGTTTGCCGAAACATATTTTTGATTACTACTATTAGGTTTATCTGGAATTGTCCGAACCAACTTTCCATTCTCAAGTAATGGATCAAGAATTTCGGTTCTGAAATATCCTCTGTTTTTAATTCCTATTCTCTCTTGTATCTCAGCTCGACTCCTTGGAACCGAACAATATTCAAGTATCACTCGCTCTCTGTCTAATTCACTTACTACAGCTTCTTGGATGGCATCTTGGTTGGTGCCTTGGTTGGTACCATCCAAGTTTGGCAACCAAGTCTCTCGAAGATTTCTATAAAATGCAACAACAAAATCATCTTCCTCTGTCCGAAATTCAACCTTGCAGCCTGCTTCATCGCAAAGATCCTTTATTCTCTTTAGGCCAGTTGCAAAAGTCTCCATATCCTTTGAGTAATATAATACTCCCGTAATTCTTCTGTTCCGACGAATTGGCTTCTTATTTCCATCCAGATACTCTTCCGGTGAGTGTCCCTTAGGGAATCCGCCTGTAGTATGTATTTCTATTCTATCCTTGAATACATCTATCTCGTTATTCTGTCCATTATTATACACTCGGTGACCATATGAATTAATCACAGCTTCTCGGATAGCTTCAACCGGAATTTCTGGAGTTTCAACTCTTTCCAGCCCTATAATATCAGCCTTCCAGTCCATCGCATCAATGATATACTGTTCGCAAATCTTACTCAGACCAATAATGGACCCCTTATCTTCCCTGCGAATATCCGTAAATGTCGCTTTTACGTTAGTAGCAAATTTTGCCATCTGAACATCCGTATCACTTGTGTCACAGAAGAGCGCAGCCCCGGCATTTAATAAATGAATTCCATCGTCAGCCATGAGATCCAGTTTATTCATAACCACTTCTGGATCATCCGATTCAAAAATGATTCTGCCAACCTGTTTTGCTTTATTTAAATATGTCTTAAAATCGCGCATATTAATATCAGAAACCGTATATTTTGAAGGTTGATTCTCCCAGGAATGTTTACCGTCATCTCTAATGAGCATCATCTCAAAATACATATCCTGATTCATCACAATGTCCTCATCCGCTTCACGTATGCGTGGAACATTATATGCAGTATATGGCTGCTTATTGCCTTGAAAATCTACGAATACCACTGTCTTTCCATCTTCGTACGTTTTCTTATCAACCACCGGATATATAGCCGGATAAATATGATTTTGAATTGCTTGACTGACATTTCGAATCGTCTGATCACTTATTTCCTGCCCTATAACATCCCCATTATTCTTGACACCAAAATAAAGCGTACCAGATCCATGTTTATTAAGTATTGCAACAATAGATTGAATACCCTCCTTCAGTTCTCCGGTAGATTTCTTAAATTCAATCTGTTCAGTTTCTTCTCCAATATTGATCAATATCTTTCCTCCTAGAATGATCACTCTCGTAAAAAGTATAACAGGGCGTTATTGAAAAATCAACAACGCCCTGCCGCTTATAACGCTACTAAAAAGTATATATTTAGTTCACAACCTTGCCGCCTTTAATGGTATATTTCTTACCATTATAGTTTACGGTTCCGTTGTAATCGAACTGAACCTTACCACCCTTACAGTACCAAGATCCGTACTGGTTAGAACCGATACCGTTGAAGTTGAAATCAACCTTTCCGCCCTTGCAGTACCACCAGCCGTTAGAATTCTTTGCAACACCGGTAAAGTCAAAGTCTACCTTTCCGCCACTGCATTTCCACCAGCCGTATTCGTTCTTTTCCACTGTATTGCAGTTGAAGTCAACTTTGCCGTTAACAATACGCCACCAGCCATTCTCGTTCTTAGCAATTCCGGTGTAATCGAAGTTAACCTTTCCGTTCTGGATAACCCACCAGCCGTTCTCGTTCTTCTCAACCGAGTTAACAAACTGAACCTTGCCTCCGCTGACGAACCACCAAGCAGTTTCTCCGTTGACGGTTCCCTTAAGGACATCCTTCTTGTTGAAATCAACCTTACCGCCCTTGCAGTACCACCAGCCATTCTCATTCTTGGCAAGTCCGGTGAAATCAAAGTTGACCTTACCCTTCTGGATAACCCACCAGCCGTTCTCGTTCTTCTCAACCGAGTTAACAAACTGAACCTTGCCTCCACTTATGAACCACCAGGCAGTTTCTCCATTGACAGTTCCTTTACGAACATCCTTCTTTGATGTATCTACCTTGCCATTAACAACGTAGTACCAATCGTTTCCGTACTTTGCAAAACCTGTAAATGATGTATCCTGAACGCCATTCTTTGCATAATACAAAGCATTGTTATACTTCTGGATGCATGTCTTTGACTTATCAAATACATATATACTCTCAGACTTGCTATTAGTATATGTCTTACCATTTAGAGTGACTGTTGCCGTATATGTCCTGGTTCCTGCTGCAGTTACAGTTGCATTCTTTGTAACCTTATTCGTTATGGTAGCTGTAGCAACATTGGTATGCTTGCTGTCATTTTTGCAAGTAAACTTAGCAGTTGCCTTAGTATAACCTGTCCATGTCCATACAGGAGTTCCATAACTATGTCCGGTTGCTGCTATGCTCGCCGTTTTAGTATCCGTATAAGTCTTGCCACTAAATGTAACCGTTGCCGTAAATGTCCTTACACCTGTCGAAGTACATGTTGCTGCTTTTGTTTCTTTGCTGGTTATAGTCGCCTTAACAGTTGTTACATGATCTGAATCATTGGCACATGTGAACTTGGCTGTAGCACTGCCTGTTCCGTTCCATGTCCAGTTTGGTGTTCCGTAGCTGTGTCCTGTTGCCGCCTTGGTTGTGCCCTTCTTAACTGTTGTTCCGCAATCCAGACAAACAGTATCACCGGTATATCCTGCCTCTGTACAGGTCGGAGCTTTTGCATTTCTAACTTCAGTTCTTGTATGTGGACATGCTTTGATCTCAACAACTACACTGTCAACAGCTGAATTATTATGGTTTGCATCACCAATAACTTTAAACCATACAGAATAACTTCCTGTATCCTTAGCAGAAGGTATCGTCGTGTTGAACTGACTCTCATCCGTAGGAGCTGCTGCGCCCTTCTTGGTAACAGCATATTTCATAGTACCAACTGTTGACGATCCTGCGTTAATAAGCTTTTGTGACTTTCCATTATAGGTCAGTGTCTTTGCCGTAGGTTTCGTGATATCAGTTGCCCCTATATCAGCTTTATTTACTACTAATTTAACCTTGCATTCTGTGTTTTCATAATGATCTGAATCTGTCGGAGTAAATACTACCGTATACTCAGTTTTGCCACTATCTGAAACAGAAGGCTTTGTTGTTCTGCTCTTCCAATCAAATGTACCTGCTATCTCTGTCTCTCCAACAACCGCTTTTCCACCTCTCAGTGTACTATTTGCAAGCGTCTGACCATAGGTGATTGCTGAAGCCTTAGGAAGCACTGATATACTTGATGCCGCCTTATTTACTGTAATAGCAACCGTTCCATCAATTGAAGAATATTCTGAATTGCTTGGTGTAAACCTCCATGATGCAGATGTTGTACCCATATCCGGTACGCTATCAGGTTCAACCCACGCCAAAGTACCATCTACAATCTTGGAATTCTCTTCATCTGATACAAATACAGCTGAATTGAACTGAAGAGTAGAGAGTTTCTGTCCGTAAGTTAATGTACTATTTTTAAGTGTTACAGATGAACCATCTTTCAGTTTCACAGGAGTCTGATCCGCCAGCATAATATTTAACGTGATGGTTATATCTGTATAATTGTCTGTCTCAGCTGTCACGGTAATAGTACCGGTTGATCCTTTATCTCCCGGAGCAACAGTATAACTCAAGATACCGTCAGTTACGGAAGGAGCCTTTGAATATGATATATCCCCTGCGCTGCCAACACTGTAGCTGACATTACCACAATCTTCAGGAAGCAGTGATGAAATATTAATGCTGTCCTGGCCACCTTCCAAATAGAGATAAGTCTTGTTAATAGCGTCAACAGATGTCTCAGCCTTGCCAATATCTGCTGTAACACTTGCCGGCTGTCCGCTTAAACTATAATTTGAAGCAGCACTTCCTGAAAGTGAGAATCCGCTGAAAGCTACTGTTATTCCTGTGCCAGCACCAGCCGTTTCAAATGCAGCAGTTCCACTGACGATACTCACATCATCGCCATCAACCTTGCCGTCGATGGTAGCTGTACCACTTACCTCCGCAGTTGTTGTTCCGTCATAGGTCTTATTTGAAGCTGTCAAGCCGGTTATCGTAACAGGCTTTGGTGTAATTGTAAATTCAACACTGGCAGTAGCTGCATCATTTCCACTTCCAAGAGTTATATTTGCTGTATATGTTCCGGCATTTTTAGGTGTGCTTGAACCAAGAGATGTATTTCCCTTCTTGTAAGTTATTGTTGGCGTTCCAAGAACAGAAGTGTCTCCGGTGATGGTAGCCGCCTTTGCCGATCCATTATATACAAGACTACCTGTCGGAGCTGCGATAGTCAGTGTTGCCTTGTTATTCGTCAGAGAGCATCCATCATTGGCACATGTTGCTGTTATAACTGCACCATCATCAGACACAACATATGTAAACCTATGATAGTGTGCCGAAGAATCATACGGAATAATAGTTTTACCGCCAATAGTAGAATTGTCCGATATCACACTGGATGCAAAGGTTACTGTTGAATCTGCCTTGTCCACAAATGCTTTTTCCAGAGTCACAGTACCTTTGTAAGAAGATGAAGAAATCTCATCAGAGGAAACACTTGTCCAGCTAAGGGAAATCGTCCCTGTACTGGTGCTACTTCTCGAACTACCAATACCAACATCATTTGTACTGTATGCAATCGCGTTGACAACACCGCCGGAGATTATGATTTCATTGCATTTTTTATTACGTCCACTGCCGATTGCTGCCGAATCAGAGGCACCATATGCGGTTACATTTCCACCGGTTATTACGATCCTGTTTGCTTCAGCATCCCTTCCTGAACCAATACCGGCACCCCATTCAGGTTTATATCCCTCACATATACTACCCTTCGCTAAAATTGTTCCACCTGCTATTGTGATGATACCGCTTTCTCCGTCTAATCCACCGCCGATTCCGGCAGCACCATAGTTACCATATGCCTCTACATATCCGCCATTGATACGAATTATTCCTCCGTTTCCATGCCGGCCTCCGCCAATACCAGCTCCATACCAGTTACCGCCATAAGATTTTATAGTTCCAGCATTGATGGTAATTGTCCCTCCACTACCACCTTTATATGCAGATACATCTCCGCCACCAATACCTGCGGAATTCTGGCCTCCATGTGCCTCGATATACCCTCCATATATATTGATTGTACCACAATTCATGGTCTCTTCACTATTAGCTCCACCTATAGCTGCATAATTCGGCTTTTGTGTTGCATCTGCACATAGTTTTCCTTTATTCTCTCCAGTAGATTGTGCGAAGATGTTTAGTGAATTATTGCCATAAACAGTTATTCCGCTTTGAGCATTCAGTGTTGCGCCATCAGCAAGAATAAGATTTACATTTCCATCTACAACGAGTCGATTGTTAATCGTTAAAGTACGATCAACCACATACCAACCGGTATTCCAAGTGGTATCGCTTTCACTGACATAAGAATTACTTGTACAGTTTGCATTGTTTCCGTTCGCATCCAAATACGGAATACTTACAACAGTATCTTCCTTAAATGTTATCGTGACCGTAACATCTTTATCGGGCATGCTAAAAGAATATGTACCATCCTGATTAGCTGTAGGCTGAAGAGTACCGCTTTCTTCATAAGAATAGCTAATTGAATCCACCGCATATCCATTTGCAGGTTGAGGAGTTAGTACAATATTGGTATTAGGCAAAGCTTTGGTCGGGGATACAACCAGAGATCCCTTTGATGGTTCAGAATTAGAAACAATCGTACTGTGGACACCCTCGATGTCTTTCCACTGCGCATATGCAATTACGGATTCTTTCCATCGATAGGTTGTTCCTTCCGGATAATAATCTGATCCTATTTTCCAGGTGTCAAACTCCATCCCATCAGGAGGCGTGAAAGAACATTCGGGCAAAACAAAGAACTTATCTGTTCTGCCACTCATTGTATCCATAGTCCCTGATCCACCGTTTGCATCAAACCTGACAGATCCCTTTATAATAACAGGTATGCCATCCTGTGATGCACTTATATCGATAGAATATTCACTATCACCAACCGTAACTTTCAACACGGCAGTTGATTCAAAACTATCCCCACCATAGTATGTGGTCAACATCCATTTACTATTCTGCTGCGATGCAGAGATGCAACTTCCATTGACTTCTACGTTGTTGATTTCACCTGTCGTGGTCCCCAAAAGATCATTCAATACATCTGTCAATTCAAAAGTGCTGCTCTCTCCGCAGGGTGTTGTCTTGCTAAATGTCTTACCGGAATACTTGAAAAAAGTAGTATATGTAGTCTTCTTCTTAAAGCTGACATTCACCGTCACATCTCCATCAGGCATCACAAAAGATGTTGTCGCCCAATAGAAAGGAACCGCATTTTCACCACATTTCACGGAAAGATCATATAATTCATATAGATCATCCGGGCTGATTGTCAAAGTAACAGTCTCCCCCTTGACTGCTGTTGTTTTATCTGCCGTTACCGTTCCATTAATGATTCCATCCGCAATCGTAATGGAGTAAGTCGTTTCAGATGCATAAGCCACATTCATAAGTCCATCAATTGGAACTAACCCAAGTACCATCGAAACTGTCAGAACGAATGACAGTATGCATTTAACTAAGTATTTCTGTTGTCGTTTCAATAGATCATCTCCTTTATCTTATTATTTTTATAAACTCAAAATACATCTTTTTTAAATCGTAATTCTGTGTAACAAAAACAGCTGGACAAGGGTATAACATCCCCTTATCCAGCTGTTTATCCATTTCTGTTATGTTCAGTTATTATTGAAAAAAAGGCGCAACTATAGCTTATGCGATGCGATGCGATGCGATGCGATGCGATGCGATTAAGCATGTCCTTTTTCTGCATATTTGTCAAGTCCTTTCTCATCAATATATCATATGAAAATTCGGTTAAATTATATCAAACGAGCATGTATTTTACAATAATATGTTATGAAAAGGCAGCTATGAAATTATTTTCAAAATCATAACTGCCTCTGACAATCAGAATTCAGTTTTATATAGCTACCCGGAAGTATATACAGTAAACTGCTTTTTATTCAGCCGTCATCTGATTATCAACAATATCATTATGCTTTCCCTCTTTTACACCATGAGTTTATATTATTTCCTTTATAAAATCTATTCTTATTATATATTCATTTTGTTCTATATACTTTACTTATTTATCATTCTGTCTTTCAGGAAATAACATGTCGCCCATTCCTAACGCTTTCATCTCCTCAATATTACTTTCAAGAACATCTTTAAGTGCATTCTCAAGATCATATATATTATTTATATCATAATCTTGAAACAACTGACGAGTCATTGGATTTTCACTACTGAACTTTATTTCACTTTTTTTGTCTTTTTTATTTTCCATATTTCCTCCAATTATAATCAAAAGTATTGTTAAACTGATTTTATCATAATCCTTGACGAAATCAATCGGATTATATATAGCCAAAACGAGCCAAACAACAGCATAAATGCCATTATCTGACTCGTCTATTATCTTAGGAAATCTTATTTACATAAAACTTTTCACACGCTCCTCAGTGCTAACGTTTAGCTATTATATCAATTATCTCCTCAGCCATCTTTGTTCCGTCATCAGTCCTTTCAACAAATAACTGATACTGAATATTATTTGCAGTAAAATACACCACCTGCTTTGCAGAATGCTCTTCGTCTCCATCATATCCCGCTTCCTTGACAAAATAGGCTGTTTTATCATCGCCGTATTTGTAAGTCCTGTAGTACTGCCTCTTTGTGCCGTAACCCATTCCGTCTGTGTTATTATCAAATGTAAACTGACCATTAAGCGCAAATTCCATATCACCGTATTTCAACCAACCGGCGGAAATATGACCCGTCCCATAAGTAGAAAGAGCGATCATTATCGGTCCCATATCTGTTATCTCATCAGATGCCCAAAGCTTAATGCCCATTGTTTTCTCGGCTACATCAACACTTGTAAAATAATGGAAATATTCCTGACCTTCATTATCAGTTTCTTCCATGGCCTTAAAGCTCTCAAAATCAATCTCAAGCGGCTCCGTCTTCTCCACATCCATCTCTTTATCTCCAGTCTTTAGGGTAAAGAATCCAGCATTTCTCGCCACAGTATATCCTGAAATTCCGACAACCAGGAACAGGCTCATTATTACAGCAGCTGCCTTAAGCCTGCCCATTACGAAAACTCTTTCAGTCCGGTTTCCGGTCCGGTTTCCGGTCCGGTTTCCGGTCTGCTTTCCGGTCTTATTTCTCGCCTTCACCCCTGTGTTCTGTAAGCCCAACTCCCCGGCACATACGCAGAGTACTTTTTCATTCAGAGTTTTCTTCGGTCGGTGCTCATCCTTTAATGATCCATATAAGTATTCATCCAATCTATCCATATTCGCTACCTCTCTTCCATATATTCTTCCAGTTGTTTTCTCAGCAAACCTCTGGCATAACTCAGTCTGCTTTTAACCGTTCCTTCAGGGATGCCCATCACCTCTGATATTTCACCCACAGACATTTCCTCCTTATAGAAAAGCAGTATCGGTATCCGGTATTTATCCTTAAGACTGCTGACAGCTTTATTTACATACGTTCTCTGCTCGTTATTGATGCATATCGAAAGGTTATCCTCTCCGAACTTTTCGCAATCTTCATCCTTTTCTTCAACTATCTCTTCCTCCGGTGCGATTCTTTTTCGCCATGCGTATTTTCTTTTTTTATTCTTCCACAAATGTATCGCAACAGAGATAAGATAGCTTCTGACATTCTTACCTTCATCCAGATTTTCCATCGTCTTCACAGCATAAAGCCACGTATCCTGATACAGATCATCAGCCGGATCACTGCCACCGGCCAGCTTGAGACAAAAGGAATATATGTCTTTCCCATAGGATTCAATTATCTCTTCAAGCTTTTCCTTTGTCATAAGATTGTCATCCCTTTCAAATAACGGAGCTTTCCGCCCCTTCACTAATATATGGTAATAAATACAAATATGGTTCGATGGATTTTTAAGAAAAGCCATGCTCTGTTCTTGACGCTCCGCGCATCAATAACCGTCGCCGTAGGCGCCGTATAGCCAAAAAAAGGCAACAGCACCGATGAATGCAAGCATTCCGGTGCTGTTGCCTTTTTTGGCTGCATGGCTTGTTACATATGCTTAATTACAGGAGTTCGATTGCCGCCATCGAATCGTCCATTAGACAGAATATAATTGTCATCCATTTTTCAGCTCTCGTTATCACATTTTGAAATGTATTTTTTGACGTCTGATTTTTTAGAGCCAAAATAGAGCCACGACCATAATATCATTTACTCTTATCATAAGCAACAATCAGAAATGTTTAACTAAAAATCTTTCTCTCTAACTGGCTTTATATAGTTTTTCGTTAATATTCTTTCATTTGAGAAGAAATTTAATTCCTGTTTAGAAAGATTTTTATCTTTCATCTTTAATTCAAGATACCTGACCGTGCATATTACATCCGCCACTTGGAATAATCTATAATCTGCAGGTATTACCTTTCTAAACTCTACATTATCAAGTAATGTATTAAATACAGATGATATTATTTTACTCACCTGAACCTGGCCATTATCGTAATAAACCTTAATAACATCAAATGAATAAAAGAATTCCAGATTATCTCTTACAAAGCGCGACAGTTCTTTACTAAGCTTACCAACTGCCTCTACCTCATCTCCAATATGCTTTTTTTCAATATATACAGTATGAGCTTTAATATCTAAGTGTCTTATAAAAGCCATCATCGTTTTCAATATTCTTTTACGATTTTCTATATCATTAAACTTATGCTCATTTTCCATTCTAATTATAGGACCTGCATGAACGCAAAAGTCCTCAAGTCCCATATATTTAAACCTTTCATCTAACCTGATCAAATCATTTGATATATCTTTTTCCTGATCATGAAAAACCATCGATATAAGATAGTATGGTGATCTATAATCATACTCTCCAAAATCACCAGACTCATCTATAAATATACTCAACTCTTTCATAGCCAAAACCTCTAAAAACAAAATGGCGGG
>CAMNMC010000079.1 GCA_946544235.1 uncultured Lachnospiraceae bacterium
GGTTTACTCGCCGGATGGCTGTTCTTTGTTTCTTCACATCATAATTAGTTATCAAATCATGATATATCCATATTATCTATCATCAATTAATAAATCATTTTATCAGTCATGAAGCTTTCTCTTGTCGATAGTTCTTACAGCCTTGCCCTCGCTTCTCTCGATAGACTTTGGTGCAAGAAGGTGAAGCTTCGGTCTGATACCAAGCATGGTCTTCATTGCAGCAAGAAGGTCTCTCTTTGCAGCCTCCTCACCATCTGTCTCATGAAGCTTTCTGTAATTCTCCTCTGAAAGCTCAACGTTGATATCGAAGGTATCCTCATTGTTGATACGGTCAACGATGATCTGATAGTTTGGTGTGTAGCCCTTCTTGAGAAGAACTGTCTCGATCTGTGAAGGGAATACGTTAACTCCACGGATGATGATCATATCGTCTGAACGTCCCTTTGGCTTGCACATCTTGATATGTGTACGTCCGCATGGACACTTCTCTCTTGTAAGTACGCAGAGGTCTCTTGTTCTGTATCTGAGAAGTGGAAATGCCTCCTTATCAATACTTGAAAATACAAGCTCGCCTTCCTCACCCTCAGGAAGAACCTCTCCTGTTTCAGGATCGATTATCTCTGCGATAAAGTGATCCTCATTTATATGCATACCTGTCTGAGCTTCACATTCAAATGAAACGCCCGGTCCTGAAATCTCTGTAAGTCCATAAATATCATATGCCTTGATACCAAGTGACTTCTCGATATTTCTTCTCATCTCTTCTGTCCAAGGCTCAGCTCCGAAGATACCTGCCTTAAGCTTGATATCATCAGGTGTAAGTCCCATCTCTGCAAGCTTCTCGCCCAGATAAGCTGCATATGAAGGAGTTGAGCAAAGAATAGTAGAGCCAAGATCCTGCATGAACTGGATCTGTCTCTCTGTATTTCCTGATGACATAGGAAGTGTGAGGCATCCAACCTTGTGTGAACCACCGTGAAGTCCTGCACCACCTGTGAAAAGTCCGTAGCCGTAAGCAACCTGGCAAACATCCTCATCACCGCCGCCTGCAGCAACGATAGCTCTCGCACAGCACTCTTCCCAGAGGTCAACGTCGTTCTGTGTATAGAAAGCAACTACTCTCTTACCTGTTGTACCACTTGTCGAATGGATTCTTACGCACTCATTAAGCGGCTTTGAAAGAAGACCGTATGGATATGCCTCTCTGAGGTCATTCTTTGTAAGGAAAGGAAGCTTTGCAAGATCTGCACGGCACTTGATGTCCTCAGGCTTAACACCCTTCTCATCCATCAGCTTCTTATAATACTGATTATTGTCATAAACATATTTTACCTGCTTGATAAGCTTCTCCTCCTGGAGCTTAAGCAGCTCTTCTACAGGCATGGTTTCTATTTCCGGCTGAAAATATTTCTTTTCCATTCTGTGATACTCCTTTTTGAATAGAATTATTTACTTTAGTGTCTTAAAGCGTAAAACGCAAGTTACATTATACGTTTTTACTGTTGAAAACGCAAGAAAAACATTGTATTTTCATAGTTTCTGATAAAATTTGATAATTTTTCATTTATAGACGGAAAACTTTATATGTGATAAAATATTTAATAGTCAAACAATATATTATGCCACTGGTCAGATCAATGATTTCATGACAGCTATAGCGTATATATGAGTTAGTATTCAAAGTAAAGTAATATCATCGGAATAATTATCGGAATAAGAATATGTCTAAGAACCTGGAAAAGAAGAAAACTACACTTATAATAATAAATGCAGTGATCACAGCTGCTATGTTATTTTTATGCATAAAGCTTCTGTCCAATGTAGTTTATGACCGGGAGACATATATATTTCTTGGTATAGTTTATTATACTCTTGCATTAATGACCACCATAAGATCAGGTCTTAAACTTGCTGAATCCAGAAAGAAGGCCGCCATATACTACATTGTTATGGCTGTTATTTTTACGGTCGTAGCCACTCTTGCGCTTATATTCGGAAGCACCACCACGATAGTTCTCCTTGCCTTAATAACTTATTATTTATATCTGATCATGGAGCGTATCCTTTATATTGCAAAGTCTGTTATAAAGCTGAGAAAACGTCGCAAACGTCGTGTTATGAGGATTGCCTGGAATATACTTTTTATTCTGATACTTCTATATGTATCTTTAACTTCCATTTTCATGGATACAGAAAGTATCGTTAAGGTCGGCGGTGATGCCGATTTTCTGTTAAATTTCACCAGAATAAGCGCTATCACGATTCCTATCATCCTTCAATGTCTCGGCAACACTATTGCACTGTCATTTTATCGTATCAAGCTTGATGTTTTAAAAAGGATCATCCAGAAGACCTTTGCAGCCGAGATACTCTTTGGTCTTGTAATGCTTATAATAGCATTCTCATTCATACTTCAGCTCGTTGATCCGGCCTTTATGGACGCTTCTTATGGTGATGCCCTGTGGTACTGCTTTGCAATTGTTACCACCATCGGCTTCGGCGATTTTGCAGCCACTTCCGCTATCGGAAGGATTCTGTCCGTTATACTCGGAATATATGGCATCATTGTAGTTGCCCTTATCACTTCCATCATTGTTAATTTCTATTCAGAAATAAAATCGGATCCGGAACCTGATGATGACGATTCCGAATCCGAGTCTGATTCTGTTTAGTTTATCTTAGTTTGGTTAATTGCAACCTTCAACATTTCTCTTATTATCTCAAATAGTCCTTCAATATAAACAATGACTATCAACATAACACCAAACACAGGAACAAGCGAGTCGATCAGCTTGTTTTTGTGTGTTTTTGTATATGAGAACAGCATCATGATCGGTGCTACCGGAAGCAGTTTGATCATATCTCCCGTTCCGAAAGACTCTGCCCACTTCACTGCAGCATCATATGTCGATTGCATTGCAGGATCATTTATCAGTTTCAGAGATATGCCCTCTCGTGAAAAATATGCGATTATAAGGATTCCGTACAATATGAGGTCTAATATTGCAAAAAGCACGATCATCGATGTAAGCATACATGAAAACCGGAAAGAATTTGCATTGGTCTTCAGGAAGGCTTTGTAATCCTCATGCGTTTTACCATGCTTTATAAAACGGTTTTCTCTTCCTTTGAAATACAGGATGATGGTTACAAACAGAAGAAATGCAAGCGGTGCCTTAGTGGTAAGGAATGGATATAATACAACCGGCAGGACTATATACCCGTCAGTAGCAAGAAGCTTCAAAACGATACATACAATCTCATATAAGAACGGTATCAATGCCATCATTCGGAACCAGAACAGTTTCTTCCCCAGGAAACGTTTCTTCGGCGTATAATCCATAAAAAACATAAACAAGGTCAGTAAAAACAGATCAATAAAGATGTTAAATGCGATATAGCCATTGAAATCCGGCATTTTGGCCATATATTTATCAAGTGATTTAATTGCCTTTATCTTATCACTTGTATATACCGAAACAATTCCAAGAGCATATCTGAAATATACAAACATATATACAACTATAAACGCTCCGGCGATACTTCCGTTTATGATCAGCAGCATCTTGTAATTACCACGTCCATTTAGTAAAACGGCAAAGCTCGCAATAAGAAGAAGCGGCAGTCCAAGTGATGTGATCATTGAATTGACAGTATCTCCGAAAAGTATCCCGGCCTTTGATCCCGAAACACTGTTTCTTGCCTTTATCAAAAGAACAAGCTGTGAGAAAGCTATACTGATCCATGCTATAACCCTCAAATATCTGTATGAAAGCGGTCCTCTAAACTTCATATCATTTTCAGTAGTTATATCGTATATGGATCTTTTGACTCTCTTTTTCTTATTCTGTTTTTCTTTTTTTTCCTCTTCAGGAGTATTCACTTCTGTGATTTCTTTATTCTCCAAACCCATACATTCTTCTCCTAAAATGGACCGTTCAATTGCTGAACGGTCCATTATGTAACATAATCTTATGTTATTTTAGTATGTTTTATTTACGCTTCTCATATCTAGGAGTTGTAAGATAGCTGAAAAGTGTTGCTACTGCCATAACAAATACAGCAATCCAGCACATTGTGTAACCTATCTTGTTGTCAACTTCAACCTTCATTCCGAAGAGCTTGTGTGACTTATTTACAAGTACAATAAGTATCATCAGAGCTGCTGAAACAAATCCAAGGATAAGAACGCCCTTTTTCTTACCAATTAAGGTTGCAAGAAGTGCAAGTACACCTGCAATAAGTGCTCCGACACCTGCGATAGTTCCTATAGGCTTCTTGATAGTCATAAGACCCTTAAGTTCTGCAGGAACCTCCTGGAAAGGAAGTACAAGTGCTACAAACACAACAACAAGTGCAACAAGCATTACTATAGTCCCTTTTTTGTTTTTCATATTAACCTCCACTATCGGCAAATCAAACGCCTTTTTTTGAAACAAATCCTGTTCCAATTTTCATAATAAAAATATAATCCTCATATGTCAACATTAAACTGTAAAAACCTATAATATTCAATGTATTTTTTTATATTTTAAATTGACAAAGTATATCAAAGAATGTATAAATAAGAAGGTGTGCTCACGGGCAGGACGTTCAAGCCTGTGATGCGTTTTTATTTATAAACATGTATAAAAAAAATAGGAGGAAAGTTTTTCATGAAATTGCCGGAAAACAAATGGTTACGTGCCGCAATACCTGCACTTCTTCTTCACTGCAGTATCGGTACCGTATACTGCTGGTCTGTATTCAGCCAGGAAATCGCTCATTACATCGGTTTTGAGAAAAAATCAGTTGAGTGGGCATTCAGCTTCGCAATCTTCTTCCTTGGTATGTCAGCAGCATTCCTTGGAAATGTAGTTGAGAAGGACATTCACAAATCATCACTCATAGCAACAATATGCTTCACACTCGGTATGGTGGGAACAGGATTCTTCATCATGTATGGTGGTAAGCATCAGGGAAGCGGACTTGCTCTCGCAGGTATCTTCGTATGCTATGGTTTCATAATGGGTATCGGTCTTGGTACAGGTTATCTGTCTCCGGTTAAGACTCTTATGCTTTGGTTCAAGGATCGTAAAGGTCTTGCTACCGGTCTTGCAGTTGCAGGTTTCGGTGCAGCTAAGGCTATCGCAAGCCCAATCATGACAAAGCTCCTCAATGCATGGGACGACGGAACACCTGAAACAAATATGGTTGGTTCCGGAGTTTATAAGATGTTCTGGATCCTCGGTGGTGTTTACTTCGTAATGATGTTCCTCGGTCACCTTATGCTGAAGAAGCCTGAAGGATGGCATGAGCCTGCTAAGGGCGAGAAGAAGCCTGGCATCATGGAAACACTTAAGACTAAGCCAATCGGCAACTACGTTGGTATCTGGCTTATGTTCTATATCAACATCACCTGCGGTCTTGCACTTATCTCTCAGGAGAAGTCAATCGTTAAGTGTATCGGTCTTGTAGGTTCAGCAGGTCTTATCTCAACAGTATCAGCAATCTTCAACGCAGGCGGACGTCTTGGTTTCTCTGCATGGGCTGATTCACTTAAGGACAGAAATACAATCTACAAGCTTATATTTGTTATTTCAATCGTATTTACAGCTCTTGTAATGATCACACAGGGTATCGTTAAGGGCGAAGGAAACACAATACTCATCTTCCTTGTACTTGCACTTATCTTCATGGTAAACGCAGGCTACGGCGGTGGATTCTCAAATGTACCTACTCTTCTTTCAGACCACTACGGAATGGGTTCAATCAGTGCTATCCACGGTATCACACTTTCAGCATGGGGCTTTGCAGGTCTTACAGGAAATCAGCTTGCACAGTTCATCGTTGATCATACAGGAAAGTTCGAGCCTTTCGAGCATGATGGCATAGTTGAAAGCATCAACCCAACAGGTTATCAGAACGTGCTTTATGCAACAGGTGCTCTTTACATCGTAGCTCTTATCCTCTGCCTGGTACTTGTAAGACCAAGCGGAAAGGCTGAAGAAGCTAAAGCTGCCAAGGCTGCTAAATAAGTAAATACAGCAATATAATAACCCGGATGCGATGCATCCGGGTTATTGTTTTATACAGGATATTATACAAAGGATAAAATATCTCTTGGATTAGGTGCGATGTAGGTTGCCCCTGCCTCCTCAAGCTCCTCGCGCGAACCATAGCCATAGAGAACTCCGATGGAGTCAACTCCTGCTTCCTTTGCGCCTTCTATATCATACATTCTGTCACCGATCATAACGACAGCTGTCTTGTCAGTGATATCATTCTCAGCAATGGCTCTCTCGATGAGTGCCTTCTTCTTAGGACTCTTTTCGCTCTTATCTGGTCCGATAACCGAAATGATACTGTCATTAAGACCGAAGTGCTGTACTATTCTTTCAGCTATTACTCCCGGCTTGGAGGTAACTATAAATAAATCTCTGCCGTCCTCAGCCAAAGTCTCGATAACCTCTTTGATACCATCATAAAGCGGAGCATCAAAAAGCCCGCCTGCCTCATAATACTCTCTGTAATACTGTACAGCCTTCATCGAATCCTCTTCATTCATTCCATAGAAATCATGGAAGGAGCTGTAAAGCGGAGGCCCGATAAACTTCAGCATGTCCTTATCCGTTTCTTCACTTGTATCTATTCCCATCTTCTTCAGGGCAACTCTCGCCGATCTGATTATTCCAAATTCAGACTGCGTCACCGTCCCATCAAGGTCAAGGAAGATGTACTTATAATTTTTCATATTTCTGTCCTCTCATTCCACAGCATTGCATATATACCTCCGAAGGCGTATTTGACTACAACCTCGCTTTTATGGATTCTCGTGATTATTTGCCCCTGAAGGCGTATTCTTGCTACAACTAAGTAGTAATTTGCGAAGCAAATTGCTATCATGAGCAAAGCGAATGATGCAGCATGCAAAGCATGCTACATACATCATGAAATGATGTATGCATAATTCTGCTTGCAGAATTATGGCACATGAAGGGGCAAATAATCATGAGAATCCCTTACAAATGATTAAAATAATACTATATAACCATAACCGGTAACTTTAGTTTCCTTGTAAGTACCTGCACATCTTACAAACTTATCATACATCTTGAAATCGTCATCGTCCGGAGCCATGTGCTCACAGACATTCAGTCTTGTCTTACATTTCAGAGCCACTCTGCTGTCGAAGGATGAGATATTCGGTCTGATGATCAGATTCTCCTTATCCTCTGCCTCGATAAAGTCCATCATAACTCTCTTCAGTGGCTGGATTGCTATCTCTATGATATCACCATAGGACATTACCGCAAGCGTATCTGTCGTTTCCTCTTCAGAACTGAAGGTACCGAACATGATCTTTCTGAAATTGGACAGTTTGAAAAAGCCAAACATAAAGTGCGAATTATCATCTGTCGTCCGAACAAGCTTCTTCTTTAAGCCGAAGAGACTTTCAAAGGTCTGTGAATGTCTGATGTAAAATACATTTCCGACCGTCTCGAAATAATTCTCAAGCGTTGTCACATGACCGCTGGATGTACATTCAGGATAAGCATATGTCGTAACCTTTCCGCCTTCCTGAGGCTTTCCAAATTTCTTTATATCAATCTTATCCGGACCTCTCTTGATGAGAAAATCTAGAACTAATGTCTCATAATCTAGATGAAGCCTGAGTCCTTCCGGGGAGTCATTGATCTCAACCATATCTGTTCTGACCAGAAGATGTGCATCATCTATAATTACCTGATCGCCGGTATATTCATAATTCTGCTCTGTATACTCTCTCTTGGTATCATCCAGTAAAGCAAAATATACTCTGACATTATTGCCATTCGTCTTAGAGCCATAAGAAGAAATGCGCAGCACATAATTCATATCGTGACCTGCTACATTAAAATCTCCAAGCAGTACAATCGTATCTTCAAAATAGTTCTTTCTGATTGCGATATCTGTTGTTACTTTCTTCATATTTCACCAATCCAATTTATAACATATATAATTTTATTACATCTGATGTCTTACAACCTTGTATTCGTCTCCGTCCTTATAATACGGACACTCTCTGAAATGCTCTGAAACCAGTCTGCCGTAATCGTCTTCATCCATATTTACGTCGCAGACATATTCTTCCATTTCATCATCATACATAAAATAGCAGCATGTATCACAACTTCCGCCGGTAGCCATTTATAAGCCCTCCCATTCATCCATGAATTCGATAAGCCTCTTTCTTTCCTGCTCTATAATCCTCTTATCCTGAGTAGAAAGAGCAAGCTCAAACTTGTTGGCCGCAGACTCGAGAACAGCTCTGTCCTGACCGAGACTCTCCTCATAAAGCCTCTCCATCCTGAGGAGAACAAGCTTGTTTTCCTCCTGATCACGCGGATGTATCTTCAGATAAGAGAGTTCCTTAAGACGTTCCTCTATCTCCTCATCCGTCATTTCGGTATACTGACCTTTGATGATACAACGCTCCTTTATTCCGGTTGAGATGGATTTAACCTCAACCTCGAGGATTGAATTAATATCATAGGTATATGTCACATCAACCGCTTCCTCACCGGCCTTGGCCTTCGGAACGGCTATCTCGAGAGTTCCCAGCAGAAGGTTGTTTCTTGCTATCCTGCTCTCCCCCTGAAGTATATTTATCTTGATCTTGTCCTGATTATCATTTACCGTATAGAATCTTTCGGTGCGGCTTGCCGGGATAACCGTATTTCTCTCAAGTATCGGGCAGAAATGACCGCTTTCCTTATGATTTTCACCTATATCGACCGTAACCTCTGTTCCGAGTGTGAAGGAGCAGACATCAGTAAGAATAACCTCCCTGATAGATTCCTTTCTCTCCTTGATGGCTCCCTGGATCGCAGCGCCGAGAGCTACTGCTTCATCAGGATTGATCGATGTATCAGGGAAGGTCTTAAACAGCCTTCTGACAAAGCTTCTTACGCTTACCGACTTCGTTGCACCACCGACAAGAACGATCTTATCTATATCGGAAATCTTAAGCATCGCATCACTGAGAGCGCGCTTTACAGGTATCCTTATCTTTTCAAAAAGCTCTTCACAGCCTCTCTCATACTCCGCAAGCGTGAACTCGGTTTCAACTATTTTGTCGCCGATCTTGCAATGCATTGATGATCTGCCCGAATCCGCAAAATCAATCTTACATTTTTCTGCCTCTTTATGGATAAGCTCCTGCTCCTTACGAGAGAGCTCGTCCTTGTAGATTCCCTGATTTTTCTTATAAAACAAAGCCTCGAGGACATTTGTGAAATCCTCTCCACCAAGGAAATTATCTCCGGCAACGGCTCTTACCTCAAGTATCGGCGGAAAATAATCCAGTATCGAAACATCCAGAGTACCACCTCCGAGATCAAACACAAGATTCTTGGCAGGCTTATCCTCATTCAGAAGTCCATAAGCAATGGCTGCCGCAGTCGGTTCACTTATGATACGCTCCACCTTAAGTCCGGCCATCTCACCGGCTCTTTTGGTTGCCTTACGCCTCACATCATTGAAATATGCAGGCACACTGATAACAGCCTCCGTAACCTCTTCTCCGAGATATTCCTCGGCATCCTCCTTCAGAGAGCGAAGGACAAATGAAGAAAGCTCCACAGCCGTATAATCCTTACCGGACAGCGTGTATTTTTTATCACTGCCCATATCTCTTTTAAAACAGGCTGCACAGCTGTCAGGGTAGAGCATCTTTCTCTCCTTGGCAGTTGCGCCAATATAAACCGTACCCTCTTCATCTATACTCACAACCGAGGGTGTAAGTCTCTCACCAAGCCTGTTCGGGATGATCTTCGGTCCTTCTTCTGTATAGTACGCAGCAAGACTGTTTGTAGTTCCCAGATCTATTCCTATTATCACCTTATAGCCTCCAACATGTTACTTATTATGACCTCATGGATATAGCTCCACGGTTATTTCAATGCATTTATGGCATTCTCGACCTCGGCATCATCAGAATTGATCTCATGTGCTTTCTGATAATACTCAAGTGCTAATATATTATTATCGCTTAATTCGTAAAGTTTTGCAAGTGTCAGGTAAGATTCATAGCATTTTCTTTCATGACAGTCACAGCAGAGGCCGCAGTTTCTCATTTCCTCAAGCAGCTGAAATGCCTTGTCTCTGTCGCCCATGAAGAAATACAGCTTTGCCATCTGCTCAAGTCTCTTCGGACGGTAGTTGTGATAAGCAATATATTTTGACTCATCCTTCTCACCGTCACGGAAAAGCTCCATAGCCTTTTCGGCAGCCTTCTTGGCTGCATTCAGATTTCTGTTTCTGTAACAGCTTTCAGCGAAACGCATATATGTGTTGGCAACCCAATTAGAATTACTGTATTCTCCATCGATCTCACGAAAACGCTCTATCAGCTTTATGACCATTGTAAAGCACTTCTCAGCCAGAGGATAATCCCTTGAAACATAAAGCATCTGCATACCGGTCATATTCATGGCAGACATCCTGTCCATAGCCGCTTCTCTCACATCCCTATCACGAAGAACCGAATTGAGAAATACAGCTATATTCCTCTTACCAAATTCAAGATCGATGTATTTTTTAATGTCCTTTGAAAGTGCATTAAAGCGCTTTGTATTTCCGGAAACGATATAAAGATCCATCATGGTCAGCTGAAGATCTGCCATATCATCCCTGTTATTAACTATACAGTCACAGTCCGAACAGAGCTTATTCAGCATAAAACGATGAGTACCGGAATGCTTTGATCCATCCCTGCCCGTAAATACTCTGCCGTCTTTAATACTGTACGAAACAGTACCACCCATATATTTTGCCTGATGTTCATCATAAAGCTTTCCGTAGACCTCTTCCGCAGCCTCAAAATCTCTCATACGCTTCAGAAGCTTTGCCTGACGTTCCCTGTTATCAACCGAATTCAGGTTGAGCTCGTTGCAGAATCTTATGTAAACCTCATAGGCCTCTCTGAATTTCTTCTGTCTCTCCAGACAAAGAACAAGATTGTTCTGAAGGGCAGTCTTACGAGGAGTTTTCATATATGAAAGTCCTGTCTTAAATACTTCCTCTGCCTCTTCCAGCCTGTCCATCATCATCAGAGCATATCCCTTGGCATTGTATGCAAATACATTATCAGGCGCCTGTCTCACAGCCAGCTCTGCGGACTCAAGAGCCTTTTCAAACTCATAGCCCTCGATATATGCCAGCGCCTGTTTGATCCTGAAATACGAATCATCGCAGTTTACGATCTGGCGTTCAATATAATCTATCGCCTTCTTATAATCCTCTTCATCCTCAGTATCATTATATCTGTTGATATAATAGTCCGTAAGATTTCCATAAGCATCCTGATGCTGAGGATCCTTCTTCACTGTCTCTATATACTGTTCAACTGCATCATCACAGCGGTCCTTCCTGTCAAGATAGCGTCCGTATTCATAATTAACGCTGCTCTCATCCGGGAAGAGCTCCAGCATCTTCTTATACTCTCCCTCCGCATCCTCGTTATCAAATTCAAGGAGATCGGTTATCAGCCAATGAACATATATACTTTTGTCATTTTCCTTAAGTCCCTTATTGATACATTCCCAGGCCTTGGAAATACAATCCTTCAGGCGATCATCATATTCCTTCTTTTCCTCAGCCGTCTTGTATGTACCATCATCCGATCTGCGAATCTTTTTGGCATGATCAAAGAGACAGATACCGTATTCCGCATAGAAAAGTGCCTTATCCTCCAGCTGTCCTTCGGTTTCATCGTCCTGTTCATCGCTGTCATCACTGTTTTCGGAAGAATCAGCATCACCATTTCTGCCCGAATCATCAGCTGCGGACCTCTCAGCCTTAGCCTTCTTCTCCGCATCCTCTGTCAGTTCATTTTCTATAAATGCAAATAAACCTTCGGCATCCTTATATTTCTCTTCATCCTTGAGAAACTTTGCCTTTTCATACAGAAGCTGCTGGCTGACAGCATTGTTTTCCTCAGCCTTCTCGAAAACCTTCACAAAGTCCTCGCTCTGATCATAGATGCGGAAGACCTTCGCTGCATAAACATAAGCCATGACATAATCCGGTGCAAAGCTTATGATATCGTTATAATCGTTTATTACCTGCTGAGCTCTTTTGGTCTTAAAAGCAGCCTCCTGCCTCATCATATATCCATAGGTAAACCTTGGTTCCATGTCTAGTATCTCGTTCCAGAGATCAAATGCCTCGCTGTATTTACCGATCTTATGATAGTATTCACCGAGTATCTTACGGAAGATTATCTTATCATTTCTGTTCTCCGAAAATGCAGCTGCCTGTCTGTAATCCTCCTCAGCCTCATCCATCCTGCCGGCCTCGACATCGCAGAGTGCCATCAGATAATAGCTGTAGCCTATTCTCGAAAGGCGCTTCTTCTCCTCAGCTGTAAAGCCTTCCGTTCCTTCCTTCTCTGCACGCTCATAGGTTTCCATGACCATCTCGTGCCAGCGTCTGACATATCTGTCCGCTTTCTTATAATCTTCGGATTTAACACAGCTTCTGGCATAGAGATTATAATAATTGTATTCTATCTCAGGTGTCGGCTCGATCTTATCAAGCATAGCTGTGATCTCTTCATTTGATACATTCTCATCACGGAGCATGCACCATCCGAGCTCGATCCTGTCATTATCCGATGCATCACCGCTCTCGATTTTATTCTTATAGAATTCTGTGAGTTCAAGATCATTTTTATCAATAAATTCATCTATCTCAATGCTTGACTCATTATATTCCGATGCATTCAGAATATGCTCACTGGACTTAACGTGATCACCCTTAAGGAAGAAATACTCTGAGAGTGCAAAATGAGCCATCTGGAATTTCGGATTATCTTTTACAATTTCCAGAAGCTTCTCAGAAATATCATCAAGCTTTCCTTCATCCTTTATACCGTTTCTTAATGCATCAGTAAGCACAATATGTGCAGCATAGGATAATGAGAACTTGTCTGTAGCATCAACCGCATCCGGATCAAGATACCTTTCGGCTATCCTTAGAGCCTTCTCGTCTTCACCTGTCACATAGTAATATAGCATCAGTCCGATACCCTCAAGCGGATGGAAGATGTCATATTTTCGAACGGCAAATATACGCTCAGCAAGCTCTTTTTTCAGATTTTCCTTATCCTCATCAGTTGAATACTTACTGTCAATGGTCGAATAAAGCGGCAGGAAGCCCGAAACATTTCTGATATATACATCATATTTGCAGGAAAGCTCTTCCTCTTCATAGCTGCCCTCGGCGGGAAGATCAAATCCCCTTACAAACGCAGCGAGTTCACAGTCTTCCGGCATTATACTGTTATATGTAAAATAATCACCTTCGGTAATCCTCTCTCTGACAAAGTTTATGAAATCTATCGGAAATTCCTCAATGAGAGCCTTCTCTTCATCAACAAATCTGAAAACCCTGTCGAACTCCTTCCACATCTCCGGCGAGTACACAAAATGACTCATTGTAAATGCAAGAAACTCTCTTCTCACATCATCTATTGTATCCAGTCCTTCGATAAGCGGATCCGAAAAGAATTCATCCCACTGCTTCGGATCATTTCGCTTAAATATATCAAAATAAAGCTTCTCAGCCTTCCTGACCAGAAGCTCTGCCGGAGTTTTCTCCTTTTCCTCTTCATTCGGTGTATTGTCTGCCTTCTTAAGCAGTGACAATGCCGTTTCATATGCTTCACGAAGAAGCTTAAAGCCCTCCGGATCATCCTCCGGATTCTTACCGACAAGCCTTTCTCTGTATGCGGTTCTGATTGCTTCTTCATCTGAACCCGGTTCAATGCCGAGTACCTCCCAGACCATATCCTCTTTCACTTTTCTTCTCCCATATATATCAATTTACTGTTATTATTCTGCCTTTATTCTGTCTGTTCTGTTTTAGCGCAGACACTATAATATTATAACAAAAAAAGGCCTGCAAATCAATCTGCAGACATTTATCATCAACCGGAAACTCATCATCCGGAACATATAGGACTCCCGACTCTCCGCCGGAACATATATGACTCCCGACTCATCCTCCCGAACATATGGGACTCCCGACTCATCCGCCGGCAGAGGAACAGTGATCAGGAGAAGTTCTCCGGATAAAAAGAAGACAGCTGCAGATTTTAGATGAAATTAATCTGCAGCCGCTTATATAGATTTTTGGAGATCTATCGTAATTATAATACTACATTTTTTCAGCAGTGTGTTTGACATATAATTAAATAAAATTGCCATAACAGGCACGTTTCTTGCCACATTTGATTGAAAATACATATTTTTTATGATATTCTGTCTTATATTGCAAAAAAACTGGCAATAAATAGTTGTTTGGCATGTTAATTGTCTTTACTGTATCTTATGGAGGGGCATTATGAACGAGAACCAGAAGATTGATTTTCTCATGAATCTTACAAACACCAAAAATATCACCCTTGCAAACGCGCTTTTCTTTGATCCTTCATATATCGGCAGACTGCGTTCCGGTAAGCGCGGAATTCCGACTCACAGAAACTTTATTGAACCTGCAGCAGAATTCTTTTCAGACAAGATAAATGATATTTATCAGAGAAATATACTGTCTGAGATCATAAACCACGGAGTCCTCCTTCCTGATGACAAAGACGCAATAAAAAGACTGCTGATTCTCTGGCTGAAGGACACTTCTGATGTTCCCAAACGAGATGGTATCAAGGGAATAAACAATCTGGCATCCACTCAGGAATTTACAACCGTTGCAACTGATATTGACTATGGCAACGAAGGAAAACGGCGCCTGATCCTCTCCTTTCTCCATGATATGACTGCCCTCAAAAAGCCTATTAATTTTCTCTTTTCCTCTGACGAAAATAATTCATGGTTTTATGAAGACGCGGATTTTCTGGAAGACTGGTCTGATTATATAATGGGACTTCTGTCAAACGGCTGCACCCTTAAGGTTATCTATTCAACAAGAAGATCCTATCATGAGATGATAACAGCCATAAACAAATGGCTGCCACTATACAGGACCGGTGCGATCGAGCCATATTTCTATCCTAATCTCCGCGATGGTATATACCGCAGAACTCTGTTTATTGCTGAAGATATTGCCTCTTTTATGTCCAGCTCAATTATGGATGATACGTCAATCATGCCTCAGTTTCTCTTCTATAACAGCAGTATCACAGCCGGTCTGACCCAGGAATACTACAGATTTTTCTCATTATGCCAACCTCTTATTGAGGTTTATCAGGCCAGAGATATTCCTGATCCTATTCTGGAAAAGAAGCTGAACAGCTTCAACAGATCGAAGGATACACTACATACTCTGACACGTAGGATGAGCAGTTCCGACATAGTTGTTGATATACAGATAAAGCAATCTGTCGGCGCCTTCATCCGTTTCCAGGATGGTTCACCGACCGTGCTATATACCTCCGAGCCAAATATGCTCTCTTCGCTTGTTGATTTCATACATGTTTTCGGATGATATGATCGATGTGTTCAAATGCTCAGATTGCTGTTTCCTATTATTTAAAACACCTGCAGGACTTTTTCCCGCAGGTGTTTTGATTTATTATTCCTCTGTAGTTCTTGGTATGACGATCGTAAGAATAAACTTTCCCTTTTCGGTATCAGCTTTAAGCATTCCTCCGTATTTCTCCAGAGAATGCTTCATATTTTTCGTACCGAAACCGTGTATATTCTCATCATCCTTCGAAGTATAATGGCTTCCCTCATCAAAAAGAGTTGAAGTGTCGGTCTCTTTGATACTCGTATTTTCCAGCTTAAGATGATAAAACTTATCGGTTCTTCTGATATTCAGAT
Source organism: uncultured Lachnospiraceae bacterium (assembly GCA_946544235.1). Taxonomy (GTDB): domain Bacteria; phylum Bacillota; class Clostridia; order Lachnospirales; family Lachnospiraceae; genus Eubacterium_Q. The sequence goes on from CAMNMC010000079.1 coordinate 15,804, forward strand.
CTATACTCTTCGGTGCACTCTTCGGAAGTCTGGTGCAGGCTTCGATGGCATTATCAAATGCATTTGCAAATATACTGCAGATGTCCATCGGCTTCATATTCAGTCCGCCATCCAGAACGCCATCGCTGCTGTACTTTATTCCCAGCTCTTCCATTCTTGCCGTCTTCATGGAAACGATACAGTCAAGCATTTCGTCGCCCGTTATATTCTTTGGTGAAAGCGCCTTTATACTTCCGAGAAGAGTCTCCAGATGCTCCCTTGCCTCTTCGTTCTTGCCATCCTTCATCATTATATCCATAAGCTGAAGATTATTGATTATGTCATGTCTGAAGGCTCTTGTTGCAATCTGTGAATCCTTGTACTGGCGTATATATTCAAGCTGAGCATTCATATATTTTTCCTGCTGAATATTTTTCTCGGCCATATATTTCCGCGTAACAAGAATGGTGAGGATGACAGGCACAACAATTCCTACAAACAATATGAAAAATGCCAGCAGAACACCCATTGCTTTCTCTCTGCCGCTGTTTTCAAATGGTTCCATAAACGGAATAACCGGCACTACAAAGAGAATGATCTCCCATGCGATCAGCATAAGGACATATTTCATATCTATCTTGATAAAACGGCCTTTTTTGTAAAACTTGTAGTATAGAACACCGAAAAGCAGAACAGCCAGGCCAAGTCTAACCAGACAGAATATCAGGCTTGCAATACTCAGTCCCACAGTAAGGTCGGACTCGGCAGTCTCGAGATCATAGCCATACATATAAGTATAGGCATATTCCATTACCTCTCCCCAGTACTGAGTAATAACAAATGTGCAGAGAAGCGTCTCTATGGTTCGCAGAATCTTCTTATCTCTGTAAACTATCAGAGAGAAAGTGATTATCATGCCAATGGTAAATACAATGCCCGAATAGTCTGTAGTATTTATAAATACTTCCCATTCTTTCTCTGTAAGGAACTGCTTTTTAATCTGCCTGTACGCAATATAAGTTGCCGTAACCTGAATCAGAATATATATGACCATTCCGACAATGATCACAACAAAAGCCCTCCTGGTCAGCTCAACCTTCCTGCCGAGCAGGCAGGCAAGGATAAGAACAACATCAAGAAGGACTATTGCGAGAAATATATAAGACAGACCAGAAACCACATATGATCTGACTATTTCACTTATTGAATATATACCCAAACTTTCATACCTCTTATTAATCGTTTGTTTCCGGATTGTTTTCCTATGCGAATTATAAACAACACATTATTATTTATAGTTTTACGTTTTATAGAATGTATATTCGTATGTCTTCTCACTAAACAATCATTATTCGCATTATATCGACTCACTGTCCACATATGCATAAAGTGCTTCCTTAAGAGTCTGCATATTCCCCCTGCTGACAGGAAGTCTGTCATCCCTGTCGGTTATTACCTCAGCCTTGCCGAGCTTCTTGACTCTTCCGAGAGAAACGATGTAGCTTCTGTGAATACGGAAGAAACCGTACTGCGCCAGTTCCTTCTCATAATCGGAAATATTATATCTCACAAGATGATCTCCGTCGTCTGTACTGATCCTTATGTACTGATTCTGAGCTTCAAGGTATAAAATACGTCCGATATCAAGAAGTATTTCCTCACCCTCCTCGCGAATCAGGAGCTGCTGTCCCTTCTTCATCCTGTCGGAAACGTAGCGGAGCACCTCCTTCAGTTTGTCCGGATCGACCGGCTTGGTGAGATACCTGAGAGCATTCACCTCATACCCCATAAGAGCGTATTCCACATGTCCTGTTAAAAACACAATAGAAAGCCCCTCGCTTATGGCGCGGAGCTTTCTGGCCAGAGTAATTCCATCCATAGCCGGCATTTCAATATCCAGAAATACCATATCGTACGGATTTTTCTCAAATGATTTAATTAATTCTCTTCCGTCAGAATAGCTGTCTACAATGATATCCAGACTGTTGCACAGCTTATCTATACGGTTTCTTATATCCTGACGATATTTCTCTTCATCGTCACAAATTGCAATTCTCATATAATAATCTCATTATTTCGACATAGTGCTTTTTCTGCCTGTGTCTTTCTTCTTGCCATTATTCTTCTGGTTTGTATTTGTATTGATAATGCTTTTGCTGCTGGCGAGATTGTTTCTGTCACTGTCCATGCTGTTTGTTCTGATGATATTTAAGCCATCGTCAACGCTGCTGTTTCTGCTGCTGTTGCTGCTTCTGCCACTATCCATACTATCCGTTCTGCTTTTGTTATCGATAATGGTATTTACATCATCAACGGAACCAAGATCAATACTGTCAATAAGATTATTATTGTTTATGTGTATCTTGTCAAGATTATTATCAGTCTTAAGCTCTTTCTGGTAATTCTTAAGTGTCTTGTCCATGAACTTGGCTATCTTGGTCATTTCTTCTGCATCACGGTAGAAATAGTTATATCCCTTGCGAGGATCCTTCTTCATATACTCACAGACTTTTTTCTGAAGCATCCTGATGGCATTCTTAGGTTTAAGAAGAGGATCGGCAGCGATCGACTCTGTCATACTCATTCCGATTGGATTTGAAAGAATGGTACATACAATAACCTCAGCCGCTCTGTTCTTGGATGTTCTCATGGATGCAGACATATAATTCTGAAGACCTCGTTCGTAGCCCTCTGCTTCTCCCCTGTTTTCTCTGGCTGTACGATTAAGGAAATCTTCACAGGACATAACGATTTCAACATTCTTGTCATCGATAGACTTGTATTTCTCAAACAGCTTATCAGGGTTGTTCTTAACCAGATCTTTAAATGCCTTACTCTTGGTAAGAAGCTTGACCTCAAACTCAAAGCCTGCTTCTTTATCATTAATGAGCCCATGTAATTGTTCAAGCTTCTCAACATCGAAGCCTTCCTTGTAGGTTTTATCAAGATATGACATAGCTACAAAGCTCTTTGCATAGTCTTCAAGGCTCATATTCTTGGCAAGAGCACTGTAACGTGAAGGCTTACGATCCACCATATAGTTTTCGCCCATAAAAGGACTGAGCTTATTGATCTGCTTTCTGATCATCCTCTGAGTTTCAGAAACCTCGTAAATAGCCATGTATGGCTTTATCTTATCAGGACCCGGCTTAGGCTCTGCCTCAAGATTATCTCTGTATTTCTCACGAAGCTTGTCTGCGGAAGCAGCTATCTCCTCATAACTCTTCGTACTGTAAGTATAGTTTTTATCATCCTTTACATTACTGAAAGGTATTCTGAGGTTTTCATAATAGTTCACAAGGATAGGAACTTCCTCTATGATATCCTTCGAAATCTTATATCTGGCACCGGTTCTCTTGCCGGTATGTCCGAGAAGTGCTGTATCCTTATCATTCTTGTAGCCATATGCACCCTTATTAACATTCTGGAGTGCTTTCAGTATCTCGGCAGGCTTTGCTTCAGGATCCTTCATCACTTCCATGCATTTTGTGATAGAGTCATAAAGTTTTTTATAAGCCTTGGAATTCGAGCTTCCGTCTGCCGTCAGATCAAGCTTTTTCTTAAATGCATCCAGCTTTGTATGGATCAATTCAAGACCTGCCTTCATATTATCGGCATTTTTAACGAATTCCTTAGCATTCTCATACGCTGTATTTTCACCGATAACTTTCTTACCATTAATGGCACGTTCTGCAAAGGCATCTGCTCTTTTAAGTCTGTCAAGCGAATCAAGAACGGCGTTCGCAGTTTTAACTCTCCGCTCCTCTCTTGTGGAGCTCTTATGCTTCGGATCCTTCATCTCCTCGTTCTTATGCTCAACATATTTCTTCGTACTGTTATAGGCCTTCTCTTTCTGAACCTCGTACTTCTCAGGTTCCTTCTCCTTGTCGATCTGACTGAGCTTAAGGATATCCTCCTTCATCTTCTTATATTCGTCAGAGGATTTAACATATCCCGGATCGATAGTTTTGGCATCAAGAGCATCATAAAGTCCCTTGATATTATCCGAAAGAGAAAGCTCTTCGATAGGATCAAGCTTTGCGTATTGTCTTGCCTGAATTTCAGCCCTGACCTTTTCTTGTTTTTCACCCGAAAGATTCATCATGGTTGTTAAGATATTAATTCTCTGCTTCCTTGTCTGGGCATTAACCGGCGGATCCTTAACAAGCAGTTTCCAGACTTCGAGGTTATCCTCATGTCTCTTCATATCTTCAGGGTCATTTTTACGGCTTTTTTCATACGAGTATTTTTCATTGCGTAGAGCAACGTAAAATTTAGATAAAGCATTTATATCGGCCGACGGATAACCAGCCTTAAGAAGCTGCATCTTCGACTCAGCTTCATATCTGATATAGTGGTGATCTCTGCCACCACTCACTACCTGATCATATGGATTCTGAAGATGTCCCTTGTCATAATAAACTGCGAATTCTTCCCCGGTCATTGAAAAAAGCTTTTTAGCAGTCTTATTATAATCCTCGTATACCGCTATCATCTCACTGCGGTCTACGCCCTTCTTATCAACAAAATCCTTCCATTTATTATATACATTAACCTCTTTGGTAAGAGTATCGAGTATAGGAGACCCCTCGATCGATTTAATGCTTTCCTTCCAGTCTGAATTCTGAGTTCCGATATATTTAACCTCAACCTCGTCATTTTGTCCAATCGATAACTCAACACCTGCTTTATTTGTCTCAATCGTATTATAGCATTCACGTAGAGCATTCAGGAACATCGGACTGTCAGACTTTAGTTTCTGATGTTCACCTGCTATAAATACATCCATTGACTGCCTGACTATCATAACGTAGGCTCTTTCAGCCTCTGTAAGCTGTTCCTTTTTAAGATAATCATCAAGAAGCCCGTTAAGCTCCTTAAGGCCATCAATCATTCTCTTGATCGGACCATTAAGCATCTTATGATTAAAATATGTTTCCGCAGACGGCAGGCCATCCTCCATTGAATATGTAGTTTTAGGAACTATATGAACATATTTATCTTCAAGATTAAAACGATTAAGCTCTCCCGCTTCGACCTCTGAAGCAATCTCCGGATATTCATCATGATAAACCTGCGCAATCTCTTCCGCATATCCTTCCCTCAAATGCTTCATCGTGATCATTGACGCATACATGTTTACTCTTCTATCATATGGAATAGAATCCTTGAGAATATCAAAAAGAACCACTCCGATAAGATTATCCATATCGATCAGATCCTTCTTCGAATATTTATCAATATAGTTTATTTCGTTTAATTCTTCGTTCTCTTTCATGATTTATCCTCCATATTTTGATCAAACTTTCGTACTTAATTAATCTTTTAACCAAATATATCATAAAAAGAGCAACAAATAAGCAACAAAGCAAAGTAACAAGCCATGCATGACGAAAAAAAGAGAAATAGTGTGGATGCTTGCATACACATCTATTTCTCTTTTTTAAGGAATATACGGCGCCTATGGCGCTGGTTCTTGATTCGCGAAGCGGATCAAGAACACACGGCTTGTTATTGTACTTTTATTGAGGCGCCTACGGCGACGGTTCTTGATGCACTTGTGCATCAAGAACACAGGCTTGTTACCAAACCTACGTTAGATCGTCGATGATATCCTCCGCCATGAGTTTCCTCGTAATTCCTTCATCCATAGCATGTTTTCCGATATATCTGTGAGCTTCTGCCTCGGTCATGCCCTTCTTCTCAATAAGGAGGCATTTGGCCCTTCCGATGATCTTCTCCTCATTCAGCCTCTTCTCGAGAGTACGGAGTTTATGATCAAAGGCATAAAGCCTCTCCTGCATAGCTATCATGAACTTGACGGCTCTCTTAAGAAGGTCGTATTCTACAGGCTTGGCAAGTACCATAACGCCATAATCCGTAACATAATCCGCCACATCCTTCATGATTTCATTCGGAGTCACGATAAGAACAGACGATGAATAAGTTGTACATACGTCCATGGCAAACTGATGTCCCATTTCATCGGGAAGAGGTGCACAGATCACCACAAGGTCATAGCTTCTCTCCATAAGCAGTCTTCTGGCTGCATTAGCACTTCTTTTGATTTCTATAGACGTAAAATTCTCACCGGCAACAGCTTTCTTTACGATGGTATTAAATTGTTCAGTTCCGCCGACAATTATTATCGACTTCTGTCTCTCTATATCCTTAGCCATCCAGCATATTTCCTGTTCTTACTCTAAAAAGCTCAGTTTGATGTCATCTCCGGATCAATTCATGATCAGAACGAAGTATATCTGTCAATTATCTCCTGAGGAAGGATTCCCTTAACGAAATCACTCTTCGCTGCGGCAGCCGCTGCCTCTTCTCTTGTTTTAGGAAGCATCGGTCCGTTTTCATCATTTATCTCCGGAAGTTCAAGCTTGTTCTCGATTCCATACAGTCCTGCGTGAATAAGAAGCGCATAGACAATATATGGATTGCTCATGGCATCAGGCGAGCGGAGTTCGACCCTTGTCTTTCTTCCCGGATGTCTGTCGATGAACAGAAGCTCTGACTCACCTATATCAGACCAGTTAACTCTGTCAGGCGCAGTGCTCCTGCCAAACCTTGCATAGGAAGCCTCTGCAGGGTTCAGGAAGATTGTTATATCTCTGATCCTGTCCATGATACCGGCTGCAACATAGTCAGCCATATCCTCGCCGGATTCGCTGTTGGCATAGATGTTAATATGATATCCGTTGCCCGGCATATGCCTGATCGGCATAGGTGAAAAATCAGCCTTAAGGCCGTTTCTGTCGGCAACTGTATTTACAACCATCTTGAAGGTAGTCATCTGATCGGCAGCCTTAAGAGGTCTGCCGTAATGGAAGTCAATCTCGTTCTGACCCGGACCTCTCTCATGATGCGATCTCTCAGGTGTAAGACCCATCTTCTCTATCGTAAGACATATCTCACGTCTTATATTTTCGCCCTTATCAAGAGGCGCGATGTCCATATAGCCCGCATTATCATAAGGTTCCTCGGTGATGTTTCCCTCGTCGTCCTTCTTGAAGAGGTAGAACTCGGTCTCTGAACCAAATTTGAACTCGAAGCCTTTTTCCTTAGCCTTATCCACAGCCATTTTGAGGATATATCTGGTATCCCCTTCAAAATATCTTCCTGAAGACGTGTAGGTATCACAGAAAAGCCTTACAACCTTTCCGCTGTCCGGTCTCCATGGAAGTACAGACATGGTTGATGTATCAGGTTTGAGATATAGGTCAGATTCCTTGCAGCCCTCAAAGCCTGCGATCGCACGCGCATTGATAGGAATACCGTCCCTTATCGCCTTCGGAAGCTCGCCCGGCATTACAGAGATGTTTTTCTGCACGCCGAAAGCATCACGGAAAGCGAGACGGATGAACTTAACGTCCTCTTCCTCTATATATTCCAAAACTTTCTCAAGATCGTTTTCCATAAAAACTCCTTTCGATACTAAATGGTTGATATCTCAGGGATGATCTCCTCAAGTACGTCAAGCAGTATCCTGACAGTATCAAGGGAGGTAAATATAGTTACACCATTCTTAACAGCGCACTGTCTGATAGCAGCACCATCACCGTAATGGATTCCTGACATGATTGCTCTTGTATTTATGATGTAGCTTACATAGCCTGCCTGAATTGAGCGAAGCACCTCATCACTTCCATCGGAAAGCTTACCGCGAAGTCTGGTTCTGATTCCATGACTCTTCAGGAATTCTGCAGTACCCTTGGTTGCCTCGATATTAAAGCCCAGCTCGTAGAATCTTCTAACAAGAGGAAGAGCCTCCTCCTTATCCTCATCCGCAAGGGTTACCATTATAGTTCCGTATGACTTCATCTTGATGCCGGAAGCCTGCATAGCCTTATAAAATGCTATCTTCAGTCTTCTGTCATAACCGATGGCCTCACCTGTTGACTTCATCTCAGGTGAAAGATATGCATCCATTCCGTTCAGCTTGGCGAACGAGAAGGCAGGTGTCTTAACATACCAGAATTTCTTCTCCGGATGGATGAGTTCGGTTATACCCTGCTCTCTGAGGCTGATTCCCATCATCGCCTTAACTGCAATATCAACAAGCGGTATAGATGTTGACTTAGAAAGGAAAGGAACACTTCTTGAACCTCTCGGGTTAACCTCTATTACATAAACATCATCATTTTTATCGACAATATACTGAATATTGAAAAGTCCGACGATACCGATACCGAGTCCGAGCTTGGTCGTATAATCAGCTATCGTCTCCTTAACCTTATCCGAAAGCGAGTAAGGCGGATAAACACTTGTACTGTCTCCGGAATGTACACCGGTTCTCTCTACAAGCTCCATGATACCCGGGATAAATACTTCCTTACCATCTGAAACCGCATCGATCTCAACCTCCTTGCCGACAACATATTTATCAACAAGTACCGGTCTGTCCTCATCAACCTCAACGGCTGTCTTAAGGTAGTGTCTGAGCATGGTCTCATTGGCAACGATCTCCATGGCTCTTCCGCCGAGAACGAAGCTTGGACGTACAAGAACAGGATAGCCGATCCTTTCCGCAGCCTTGACACCCTCTTCTATATTTGTAACTGCCTGACCATTCGGATGAGCAACCGAAAGACTCTCCATAACCTCTATGAAGGCATCTCTGTCCTCAGCCTTGAAGATGGCATCGCAATCAGTTCCGATGATCTTCATACCGCGCTTCATAAGAGGCTCGGCAAGATTTACCGCTGTCTGTCCGCCCAGGGAGCAGATAACACCGATCGGCTTCTCAAGATTAACTATATTCATGATATCCTCAGGAGTAAGAGGTTCAAAATACAGTTTATCCGCAGTTGTGTAATCCGTTGAAACTGTCTCCGGATTATTATTTATAACTATAGCTTCATAGCCGAGAGACTGCAGTGTCCTTACGGCATGAACAGTAGAATAATCAAATTCAACTCCCTGTCCGATCCTGATAGGTCCCGAACCGAGTACTATAACCTTCTCTCTGTCAGATGATATCGACTCATTCTCATCCTCATAGGTTGAATAAAAGTATGGTACATAGCTTTCAAACTCGCTTGCACAGGTATCTATCATCTTGTAAACAGGGAAGATATTGTAGCTTGTTCTGAGCTTCCAGATATCATCCTCAGGAACACCAACGAGCTCTGCAATATATGAATCCGAGAAGCCTCGTCTCTTAGCTTCGTAGAGAAGCTCTCTGTCGATTATCTGCTCTAAAAGTTCCTGACTTACTGCAGGTTTGTCTATCTTATCACCATCTGCAGTATTACCGCTCTGGGCTGCCTCCTCAAGTCTCTTTGCTCTCTCCTCGAGATTCTTCTCGAAATCAACTATTCTCTTGATCTTGTCGAGGAAGAACATATCGATCTTAGTTCTGTCGTAGATCAGCTGATAATCCACTCCGAGCCACATCAGCTGAGAAATAGCGTAGATTCTGTCGTCAGTCCCCTCTTCGATATATTTGAGAAGCTTTTCCTTGGCTTCATTTATATTTTTAGGATATGGCTTGTCTGAGAGACTTGCCGTATCAAATTTCTTCAGATGTATATGATTCTTACCGTCCTCAAGTGATCTGATAGCCTTGAGGAGACTTTCCTCCATGGTTCTTCCGACACTCATGACCTCACCGGTCGCCTTCATCTGGGTTGAGAGTGTGTTTGAAGCAAGAGTAAATTTATCAAAAGGAAATCTCGGCATCTTGGTTACAACATAGTCAAGAGAAGGCTCGAAGCAGGCAGGTGTATTTGCAAGCTGAATCTCATCCAGATTCATACCTACCGCTATCTTCGCAGATACTCTTGCTATAGGATATCCGCTGGCCTTTGAAGCAAGTGCTGAAGACCTTGATACACGAGGATTAACCTCGATAACATAGTATTTAAATGACTCCGGATCAAGCGCATACTGAACATTACAGCCACCCTTAACGCCAAGGGCTCTGATAATCTTCAGCGCACTGTCTCGAAGCATATGATATTCTTTGTTGGTGAGTGTCTGGCTAGGAGCAACAACTATCGAATCACCTGTATGGATTCCGACAGGGTCGAGGTTTTCCATGTTGCAGACAACGATGGCTGTATCGTTTGCGTCTCTTATTACCTCGTACTCTATCTCCTTGTAGCCCTTGATACTCTTCTCTACAAGAACCTGATGAACCGGTGAAAGAGCGAGTGCGTTCTTCATCATCTCCTTCATCTCTTCAGGATCATAAGCGAAACCGCCGCCGGTTCCTCCAAGTGTAAATGCAGGTCTGAGGATGACAGGATAGCCTATCTCCTCCGCTGCCTTAAGTCCTTCCTCGATACTGTAGGTGATCATAGAAGGAACAACAGGCTCATCTATTCTCTCGCAAAGTTCCTTGAACTGCTCTCTGTCCTCAGCCATCTTGATGCTGGATGCATCTGTTCCGAGAAGCTCTATCTCACATTCGTCAAGGACTCCCTTATCATAAAGCTGCATGGCAAGGTTAAGTCCTGTCTGTCCGCCAATACCCGGTACTATTGCGTCCGGTCTCTCAAATCTGCAGAGTCTTGCAAGATATTTTAATGTAAGGGGCTCCATGTAAACCTTATCGGCGATTGATGTATCTGTCATGATGGTCGCCGGATTGGAGTTTGCAAGAACGACCTCATAGCCCTCCTCCTTAAGAGCAAGGCAGGCCTGGGTTCCCGCATAGTCAAACTCTGCTGCCTGACCGATAACGATCGGGCCGGAACCTATAACAAGTATTTTCTTTAAATCAGTTCTCTTAGGCATTCCTGTAATCCTCCATATTCTTAATGAATCTGTCGAACAGATACGTACTGTCCTGAGGTCCCGGAGCACTTTCCGGATGATACTGAACAGAGAAGCATCTGTCCTCCGGAGCCATAAGCCCCTCAACCGTATCATCAAGCAGATTGATGTGCGAAACCTGAAGTCCCGTACCCTCTACGGAAGCCTTATCAACAGCGTAGCTGTGATTCTGGCTGGTGATCTCTATCTTACCGGTGGTAAGATCCTTTACAGGATGGTTACCGCCTCTGTGACCGAATTTTAATTTATATGTTTTGGCACCATAGCTGAGAGCGATCAGCTGGTGACCGAGGCAGATTCCGAAGATTGGAAGCTTTCCGCGAAGTGCCTTAAGTGTCTCAATAACAGGAGTAACGTTCTCAGGATCTCCGGGACCGTTCGATATGAAAAGTCCGTCCGGATCAAGAGCAATGATCTCCTCAGCACTTGTATCGTAAGGAACAACCGTTATGTTACAGCTGTGCTTACTCATCATCTTCAAAATATTTGTCTTGATGCCGCAGTCGATAACAACAACCTTGAATCTCGGATTGGTCGTTCTTATGTACCACTTCTTCTTACAGCTGCATTTTGCAACCGCATCTGTCGGAACAGGAGTTGAACTGATCTTATACAGACCGCCTGAAACCGGCATGGAAGCCTCTGTCAGGATGGCCCTGCAGCTTCCCTTATCTCTTATATGTCTCACGAGCTTTCTTGTATCCACTCCGTAAAGTCCCGGAATATCATTCTCCGCAAGGAGCTCCGGCAGTGTTCTTGTAAATCTGAAGTTTGACGGATTGTCATTGATATCTCTGACAATGAGAGCCGACGGACCTATCAGCCTGCTCTCGAAATCCTCGTCGGTTATACCGTAATTACCGATCAGCGGATATGACATTACAACCCCCTGATAGGTATATGACGGATCGGAAAGGATCTCCTGATAACCGACCATAGAGGTGTTAAATACAAGCTCACACACGGCATCCCTATCCGCTCCGAAAGAGTAGCCATAGTATTCGCTTCCATCTTCAAGTATCAGCTTCTTGTTAAACTCGCTCATGATTTTTTCCTCGTTATCTTATTTTCATCATTAATAATTACCAGATACAGATATACAGCAGTGAATGGATTTAATCAATAGTCAAATAACATATCTGCATATTTTCTTACAATAAAGAGGCATTACGTACAAATTCCAGGAACAGCGGGTGCGGCTTGTTAGGACGTGATTTGAATTCCGGATGGTACTGAACGCCGAGATAGAAGTTAAGTCCCGGAACCTCTACTGTTTCAACAAGACTTCTGTCAGGAGACTGACCTGATACAACAAGTCCCGCACCTGTAAGGATATCCTTATAATCATTATTGAACTCATATCTGTGTCTGTGACGCTCGCTGATAACATGGCTGTTGTCTGAATCAGCTTCTGCCGCATTACTGCTTCCGCTTCGGGCAGCGTCAGGGAAATAGCATTTCTCCATCAGTGTACCCGGAGTTATCATACACGGATAGCTTCCGAGGCGGAGTGTTCCGCCCTTGTCAACGCTGTCTGACTGACCAGGCATAAAATCAATAACCTTAACATCCGTCGCATCATGGAATTCACCGGAACATGCTCCTGCAAGTCCTGCGACATTTCTTGCAAATTCAATAACTGCAATCTGCATGCCGAGGCATATTCCGAAATATGGTATATTATGTGTTCTGGCGTACTTCGCAGAGAGTATCATGCCCTCGATACCTCTGTCGCCGAAACCGCCGGGTACAATTATACCACTAAGCTTTCCGAGACGCATCTCATAATTCCCTTCATTTAATTCTTCCGAATCGATCCATTCTATCTTAACCTCGACACCGTTTCCATAGCCTGCATGGTGAAGTGCCTCTGCAACCGAAAGATATGCATCGTGAAGCTGAACGTATTTTCCGACAAGACCTATTGTTACTGTTCTTTTAAGGTTTCTGATATTCTCAACGAGTCTCATCCACTCCGTAAGATCAGGCTTGGCTGCATTAATGTTAAGCTCTCTGCAGACAACATCCGAGAAACCGCTCTCCTCAAGCATCAGAGGTGCCTCGTAGAGGTTCGGAAGGGTTATATTTTCAATAACACAGTCCTCCTTTACATTACAGAAGAGACTTATCTTCTTAAATATAGATGCCTCAAGCGGTTCATCGCAGCGCAGCACGATAATGTCAGGGCTGACGCCCATTCCCTGAAGCTCCTTAACAGAATGCTGGGTCGGCTTTGATTTATGCTCGTCCGAACCATGGAGATAAGGCACAAGAGTTACATGTATGAAGAGACTGTTCTCTTTACCAACCTCAAGGGAAATCTGTCTTACGGCCTCGATGAAAGGCTGTGATTCGATATCACCGATAGTACCGCCGATCTCGGTAATTACAACATCGGCATCGGTCTCATTTCCGACTCTGTATACGAAATCCTTGATCTCGTTTGTAATATGAGGAATAACCTGGACCGTAGAGCCCAGGTATTCTCCTCTTCTTTCCTTATTCAGAACATTCCAGTAAACCTTTCCGGAGGTCAGGTTGCTGTATTTATTCAGATTCTCATCTATGAATCTCTCATAATGTCCCAGGTCAAGGTCAGTCTCGGCACCATCCTCGGTAACATAAACCTCACCATGCTGGTAAGGGCTCATGGTTCCCGGATCAACATTGATATATGGATCCAGCTTCTGTGCAGCCACCTTCAGCCCTCTTGCCTTAAGCAAACGTCCGAGTGATGCAGCAGTTATTCCCTTTCCAAGTCCGGATACTACTCCGCCTGTAACAAATATATATTTTGCCATAATGCAATTCCTTTCATTCTATCAACATAAACACATATATCTCATAATGATCATTATATGATCACCTGAGATATATGTGTATTTATAATTCAACCAATATCAGATCAATTACAGGTTTGTATAGCCCATAAGATTCTTATCAATCTCTGCCGCTGCCTTACGTCCTTCAGCTATTGCCCAGACAACAAGCGACTGTCCTCGGTGCATATCACCTACAACATATACATTATCCTTTGAGCTCTTGTAGCTGCCCTCTATAGTCTTAACATTTGTTCTTGCATCAAGCTCTACTCCGAAGGCATCTGTTACGTATTTCTCACTTCCGAGGAAGCCCGCTGCTATAAGAACAAGCTGTGCAGGGATTATTTTCTCGCTTCCCTCTACAGGAACCATATTCATCCTGCCGGTCTTCTCATCCTTTTCAGGCTTCAGAGATACGATGCAGAGCTCCTTCAGATCACCCTTCTTATCCTTGATGAATTCCTTAACTGTTGTCTGATAGATACGTGGATCATGTCCGAATTTATAAATTGCTTCCTCCTGACCGTAGTCTGTTTTAAGGACTCTCGGCCACTCCGGCCATGGATTATTAGCTGCTCTCTCTACAGGCGGCTGAGGCATCATCTCAAGCTGTGTAACGCTCTTTGCACCAAGCCTGATACATGTTCCCACGCAGTCATTACCGGTATCGCCACCGCCGATTATAACAACATCCTTGTCCTTTGCCATCTCGTAAGGAAATTCCTTAAACTCGCTGTCCAGAAGCTTCCTGGTTACGCTGCCGAGGAAATCAACTGCAAAATATATTCCCTTAGCTTCTCTGCCCGGAGCCTTGATATCTCTCGGATTTGAAGCACCGCAGGCAAGAACGACTGCATCGTATTTTTCAGAAAGCTCTTCAGCTGAGATGTCCTTACCGATATCCTTGCCGGTAATGAAGATAACTCCGGCTTCTTCCATAAGCTTAACCCTTCTGTCAATAACCGACTTATCAAGCTTCATATTCGGAATACCGTAACGAAGAAGTCCTCCCACACGGTCATGTCTCTCATAAACAGTAACCTCATGTCCTCTTCTGTTAAGGAGCTGTGCTGCTGCAAGTCCCGAAGGACCGCTTCCTACGACCGCAACCTTCTTACCGGTTCTTATATCACTCTTTCTCTCCTTAACCAGTCCGTTCTCAAATGCAAATTCGATTATTGTCTTCTCATTTTCCTTGGTACATACAGGCTCTGAGTATTCTCCGCAGGTACATGCAGCTTCGCAGAGAGCCGGACAAACTCTTGAAGTAAATTCCGGGAAGGAATGTGTTATGGCAAGTCTTCTGTATGCATCTGCCAGGTTTCCTCTGTAGACCAGATCGTTAACCTCAGGAACCAGATTGTTCAGAGGACAGCCTGATGCCATACCTGAGATCATTCTGCCGGCCTGACAGAACGGAACTCCGCAGTCCATACATCTTGCTACCTGCTTCTTCTCTTCTTCAAGGCTGAGCATCCCATGAAACTCATTGAAATTCTTTATTCTTTCTTCTTCAGGAATCGTGGCAGAGTTCACTCTGTCATACTCCATGAATCCTCCTATCTTGCCCATCTTTCTATCCTCCAAATCTATGTCGAATGAACTGCTTCTTCAAAATACACCGTTCATTACTGATTAAACACTTCAAACGCTTTGATCTTAGCTTCCTCATCATCAAGTCCCTGCTCTTTGTAGAGATTTGTAAGTCGGAGCATTTCCTTATAGTCAGCAGGTATGATCTTCTTGAAATGTGCAACTGCTTCATCAAAGTTATCAAGTATCCTGCGTCCCTTTGCCGAACCTGTGTATGCTACATGCTTCTCTAGTATTGCCTTAACCTCTGCGATCTCGTTCTTATCAGTAAGCTTCTCCATAAGAACAAAGGTTTTGTTCAGGTTCTTGTAAAGCGAACTGTCCTCATCGAAGACATATGCGATACCGCCACTCATACCAGCCGCAAAGTTCTTGCCTGTAGGTCCGATGATAACTGCACGACCACCTGTCATGTATTCGCATCCGTGCTCACCAACACCCTCTACAACAGCTGTTGCGCCTGAATTTCTGATGCAGAATCTCTCGCCTGCCATACCTGAGATATAAGCCTCACCGCTTGTTGCGCCGTAGAGAGCAACGTTACCGACGATTATATTTTCCTCCGGAACGTATTTTGCATCTGCAGGTGCTTTAAGGATAAGCTTTCCTCCTGAAAGACCCTTGCCGAAATAATCATTGCTGTCGCCGATAAGATTGATCGTAAGACCTGCCGGGATAAATGCACCGAAGCTCTGTCCGCCTGCACCCTTTGCATCTATTACTATGGTATCCTCAGGAAGTCCCTCTGCATATCTTCTTGTGATCTCTGCTCCGAGAAGTGTTCCGAAGGTTCTGTCAATATTTGTTACATCAAGAGCGATCCTGCAGCTTTCCTTACCTTCAAGAGCAGCCTTAACCTTCTTATTCTTCAGAAGCTGCTTCTCATCCTTGGTCTCTTCAAGCTTAAAGTCATAAGCCTTCTCAGGATTAAATACCTGCTCCTCTCTCTCAACGCCTGACATATCAAGAAGTATGCTTCTGAGATCAAGTTCCTGCTCGGAACTGCTCATCTTGTCCTTAAGCTTAATAAGATCGGTTCTTCCTACAAGCTCATCGATACTTCTTACGCCGAGGCGTGCCATATATTCACGGAGCTCTCTTGCTATAAAGAGCATGAAGTTTTCAACGTACTCAGGCTTTCCTGCGAACTTCGCACGAAGCTTTGGATTCTGTGTTGCAACACCCATCGGGCAGGTATCCTGATTACATACTCTCATCATTACGCAGCCCATTGTTACAAGTGGTGCAGTTGCAAAACCGAATTCCTCAGCACCAAGTATTGCTGCTATAGCAACATCACGTCCGCTCATCAGCTTACCGTCTGTCTCGATCCTTACTCTGTTTCTCAGACCGTTGGAAATAAGTGTCTGATGAGTTTCTGCAAGACCAAGCTCCCATGGAAGGCCTGCGTTATGGATCGAGCTGAGCGGTGCGGCACCTGTACCTCCATCATATCCGGAAACAAGGATAACCTGTGCACCCGCCTTGGCAACACCAGCTGCAACGGTACCTACTCCTGCTTCTGAAACAAGCTTAACGGATATGCGTGCATTCTTATTTGCGTTCTTAAGGTCGTAGATCAGCTGAGCAAGATCCTCGATCGAATAGATGTCATGATGAGGTGGTGGAGATATAAGGCTTACACCGGGAGTTGAATGTCTTGTCTTGGCAACCCAAGGATAAACCTTTCTTCCCGGAAGATGTCCGCCCTCACCAGGCTTGGCGCCCTGAGCCATCTTGATCTGTATTTCTCTTGCACTTACAAGATATTTACTTGTAACACCGAAACGTCCGCTGGCAACCTGCTTGATTGCTGAGCTTCTGTCATTTGCGGTTCCTGCTGAAGCAAGCCTCTCATCGCTCTCACCACCCTCACCACTGTTTGATTTACCGTGGAGGTGATTCATTGCGATTGCAAGAGTTTCATGTGCTTCCTCTGATATTGAACCGTAAGACATGGCACCGGTCTTGAATCTCTGAACTATAGAAGCCTCACTCTCAACCTCATCGATTGAGATTCCCTCTGCCGGATAATTGAACTCCATAAGACTTCTGATATAACCGGTTTTCTCGCTGTCAACCATCTTGGTGTACTGCTTAAACTTGTCGTAATTACCTTCTCTGGTTGAAGTCTGAAGCATATGTATGGTTTCAGGGCTGTATCTGTGATGCTCGCCCTGGCTGCGTGCCTTGTGTCTTCCCACTGATGTAAGTTCAAGATCACTTTCAAGTCCTAGCGGATCGAAGGCCTTGCTGTGTCTCTTGTCTGCTGCCTTCTCGATATCATCAAGTGTGATACCGCCGATACGACTTACTGTTCCTGTGAAATACTCATTTATAACATCCTGAGATATTCCTATTGCCTCAAATATTTTGCTTCCCTGATATGATCTGATGGTGGAGATGCCCATCTTGGAAGCTATCTTAACGATACCGTTTATAACTGCGTTATCATAATCCTCAACTGCTGCATAGTAATCCTTGTCAAGGAGACCTTCATCAACGAGCTCTTTTATTGTTGCATGTGCGAGGTAAGGGTTGATTGCTGATGCACCATAGCCCATAAGAGTTGCAAAATGATGAACCTCACGAGGCTCACCTGACTCTACGATCAGAGACATTGCTGTTGCTCTCTTACTCTTAACGAGATGTCTTGAAACCGCTGCAACTGCAAGGAGTGAAGGGATAGCAACATGGTTTTCATCAACTCCCCTGTCGGAAAGAATGATTATATTTGCTCCTTCTTTATATGCCTTATCAATCTCAACAAAGAGATGATCGATAACTCTCTTCATCGGAGTTTTCTTATAATAAAGTGTTGAAACCTTGGCAACCTTGAAGCCTTCTTTATTCATATGCTCAATCTTCAGAAGGTCGAGGTCTGTAAGGATAGGATTTTCAATCTTAAGCACTCTCGCATTTTCCGGCTTCTCTGAAAGAAGGTTACCATTCTTGCCGAGATAGATCGTCTTGGAAGTAACTATCTTCTCTCTTTCAGCATCGATAGGAGGATTGGTTACCTGTGCAAAAAGCTGTTTGAAGAAATAGAACAGTGGCTGATCCTGCTCGGAAAGTGCTGCTATAGGTGTATCAACACCCATTGCTCCGATCTGCTCCGTTCCTGAAAGAGCCATGCTTCTGATACCGTCATGGAAGTTTTCATATGTGTAACCAAAGGCTTTCTGAAGCTTCTTTCTCTCTTCTCCGCTGATATCAGGAACCTTGAAGTTTGGAATCTTGATAGATCCGAGAGTTACAAGGCTCATATCAAGCCACTCACCATAAGCTTCCTTCTTAGCATACTGCTCCTTGATCTCCTGATCGTCGTAAACCTTATTTTCAGTGGTATCTATAAGAAGCATCTTGCCCGGATGAAGTCTCTCTTTCTTTATAATATGTGCCTCATCAAGCGGAAGCACACCAACCTCAGAAGAAAGAATGAGGCGGTTATCATCCATGATGTAATATCTTGAAGGTCTGAGACCATTTCTGTCGAGGATGGCCCCCATCACATCACCATCGGAGAAAAGGATTGATGCAGGTCCGTCCCATGGCTCCATCATGGTTGCATAATATTCATAGAAATCTCTCTCTTCCTGTGAAAGAGTCTCGTTATGAGCCCAAGGCTCCGGAACAGCAATCATTGCTGCAAGAGGAAGAGGCATACCGCTCATCATGCAGAATTCAAGCGTATTATCAAGCATAGCTGAATCGGAACCGCTTGATGAAATAACAGGAAATACTCTGGTCATGTCTTCATTTGAAAATACATCCGTATGAAGTGTTTCCTCTCGGGCAAGCATCTTGTCGGCATTACCCTTAATTGTATTTATCTCACCATTATGAACCATAAGCCTGTTCGGATGAGCTCTGTTCCAGCTCGGATTGGTATTTGTTGAAAATCTTGAATGAACCATGGCTATGGCTGATTCATAATCCTTATCCGTAAGGTCTTTGAAGAAGGTTCTGAGCTGTCCCACAAGGAACATACCTTTATATACTATTGTTCTGCATGAAAGTGAAGGTACATAAGTGTTTACGCTGCTCTGCTCAAACTCACGTCTGATAAGATAAAGCTTTCTTTCAAAATCAAGATCAGTCTTGCAGCCGGCTGGTCTCTCGATGAAAACCTGGCTGATAACAGGCATACACTCTCTTGCTTTTGTTCCGAGTACATTCGGAACTGTTTCAACCGCTCTCCATCCGAGGATCTTAAGTCCTTCCTTACGAACTATAACCTCGAACATGGTCTTCTCCTGCCTCTTGTCAAGCTCGTTCTGAGGAAGGAAGAACATTCCGACACCGTAGCCTCTTCTTTCAGGAAGTGTCACACCCTGCTCAGCCATCTTCTTAACAAAGAAGCTGTGAGGTATCTGTGTAAGTATTCCGACACCGTCACCGGTCTTACCCTCAGCGTCCTTACCGGCTCTGTGCTCAAGTCTCTCAACTATGCTGAGTGCATCCGCAACCAGCTTATGACTCACCTTGCCGTCAATCTGGACTATAGCTCCGATACCACAGTTATCATGCTCAAAAGACGGGTCATATAAGCCCTTTTCCTGCAGTTCTTTAACAACCTCTTTCATGTCTTTCCTCCTTGTAATAACAGAAAAGGGCACTTCGAGTATAAACTCGAAGCGCCCTTGCTTCTTAAAATATCTTCAATATGTATGTTGATTACTTTTTTAACTATTTGTAGTATACAACTTTATTTTTAAAAGTCAAGTGTATTTTCAATTAATTTTATTAATCACTTAATTTTCTTCTCTCCCAAATCTTCAGAGTAATACCTGCTCTGTTTCAATATATGCTTTACATGATGCTGTGCAAGACTATCCGTATAGTCCATTCTTAACCATTCTGCACCTGCTTATTGTAAATACTTCTCTCAAAATGTTAGAATTAAACAATAAAAAAACGATATTTCCGTTAAAAATGCGTCTTAATAGATATAGAGATAATAAAGGACAAATACTATGGTAAACGAAATAGACGAAAAAATAATATCGCTTTATGAGGAAAGAAATGAAAAGGCTATAGAAATGACGGATATTCATTATGGCCGATTCTCAAGGACGCTATCATATAATATCCTCAATTCCCTTGAAGATGCGGAGGAATGTGTGAACGATTCATATATGAGGCTTTGGGAAACCATCCCCCCGACAGTGCCGCAAAGCCTCAAGGCATATCTGGGAAGGATAGTCCGTAATATATCGCTTTCATTATTCAGGAAAAAGAAGGCTGATAAAAGAAATGATGACACAAATTATCTCCTCTCCGAGCTGGAGGACTGTATTCCTTCAAATAATGATGTGGAACAGGCTGTCGACCATCTTCAGCTTGTTGAGCTGCTTGAAGGATGGCTGACAAACGAAAAAAGACAAAACAGACAGCTTTTTATATTACGATACTGGTATGGTATTCCTACTGGAGAACTGGCCAAACGTTTCAATCTGTCTGAAAAAAAGACCACAGATCTTCTTTACAGAATGAGACAGCGTCTGAAAAAATTCCTTGAGAAAGAAGGTGTGTCCGTATGATCGACAAAAATCGCAATACTGACAATAGTCTGATGAAAAGTAAAGATCACGATGCTGACAGTCATATGATGCAAGGTACAGAATCAAAGGCCGTCTGTAGGCTGATGGATGCGATAACTGATATCAGTGACGAGATTATATTGGATGCCGATACTAAGGTACAGTCAAATAACAGCAGCCGGATTGAAAAAAATACTGCCAAAAAATATAGCCGGATAAAAAGCAGGATAACTGTCGGTATTTCATTTGCCGCAGCCCTTATTATTATTCTACTGACCGTCAAAATGCTTCCAGAACAGAAAAAAAGAAGTCATACTTCTCCCGACTCTTCTTCAACCGGAAGTATAACAGTATCACAAAGAACTGAAAATATTACAGAGGCCGGTCCGACAGAGGTAATTCCAACAGAAGCAATTCCGACAGAAGCAATTCCGACAGAAGCAGGTCCGACAGAGGTAATTCCAACAGAAACAAGACCGACAGAAGCAATTCCAACGGAAGCAGGCACAACAGAATCTCCTGCCGTTGATGATGCCCTTCACGTAAATATCAATTCCAAAGTTGTAAGCTACGACACATTATCGGAGATGGAAGCTGACGCTGACCTTATCCTTCGAGCTGAACGTCTTGATCGCGAAGAACCTGTGCTCAAATACTCTGATAACAATCTATATTCATTTTGGACATTTTCTCAGGTAAGGATCAGCAGAATCTATAAAGACGACACTGAAGAACTGAGGGAAGGACAAACGATCACAATACTGGAAAATGAAGTATTCGATCCAAAAACAAACACCGTATTTCATGTTAGTGGATACCGGATGATGGTTGTCGGAAATGAATATCTGCTGTTCCTGCAAAAAGGCAGCAGCGAAAACGGCGAAACGTATTTTGTATCCTGTGGAGTCAATTTTGGAACAGTTTCATTATCCGAAGACGGCCGCGATATAAGTCCTAAATATCAAAACGGATCAGACATGACCGATACAAAAATATTTAAAGAAATATGGGAAGAGGCAAAGAAGAAGTATCAGTAATCATTCGCAGACAGCCGGAGAAAAATAACAATGATCTTTCGCTGACAGCAGAAAAAAACAATATTCATTCGCAGAGGAGGTTTGGTTATGAAAAGGGATAGAACTTTAAATATAAAGCAAAGAATAACTCCGATCGTCGTTTTGATGGCACTGATCCTCACAGCATGTGGAAATACATCCACTGACAAGAAACAAAAAACTGACAAAACATCACAGCTCTCATCTCATTCAGAGCTTGTGAATCTTGCAGAAGGAATAGAAAAGAAGGAGTTTACCACACAGAACCCTTCAAGCATTCACAGTAACGCACTAACAGATAGCGCAATAAATCTTCTGGCAAAAACCGTCAGTCTCGGAGATTCTCCGGATGATAATTATCTTATCAGTCCGCTCTCGCTGCAGATGGCTTTAGGTATGCTTGCTGCCGGCACCGATGACGAAAGTGTGACTCGGAAGGAACTGACAACTCTGTTAATGCCAGGCATTGACACCGTACCGGATGAGATAAATATGGATATGGCTGTGCTTTCTGAAAATATGCGTTCTGATCCTGACGCAGAATGGAATGTTGTTAATTCTGTATGGATAAATAAGGATGGACATGTCAGACTATCAGACAACTACATATCAGATGTTATAAGCTGCTATCAGGCTGAGCTTTATGAAATACCATTTGATGATAGCTCCGTTGGAACGATAAATGAATGGGTTAAGGATAATACCAAGGGCAGGATCCAAACCATATTAGATAATCTTGATCCACCGGTATCACTTGTATTACTAAACGCTGTCGCTTTTGATGGCGAATGGATGACCGAGATCGCAACCGATCATATCAGAAATAATATGGATTTTACGAATGCTGACGGATCTACATCAAAGGTAACCATGCTTAGCAGCATGGAATGCGGTTACCTGCAGCTTGCCGGTGGTGAAGGCTTCCTTAAGTTTTATAAAGGCGGCAGATACTGCTTTATGGCACTGCTTCCTCCGGAGGGTATCACCACAGAGGATTATCTAAATAACATCCTTTCCGGCGAAACCACTCTCTATGAAACGATCCAAAGCAGAGATTATGAACCTCTTCTTCAGGTTGAGTTTCCTGAGTTCAAGGCTGAATACAGCGCAAATATGAATGAAGTTGTGCAGTCGCTTGGTGTTAATAAGATCTTTGATGAAAATGCGGAGTTTGGCAGGATGATCACCGAAGACAGCGAACGTATATCCGTTGACCTAATAGAACATAAAGCCATGATAGAGATTGATCGAAAGGGAACTAAGGCCGCGGCAGCTACAGCTGTAACAGCCACAGAAGCCTCTATAGAAGAACCCGAGGTTATTAACATCTCCCTAAATCGCCCTTTTGTTTATGGAATCATTGATATGAACTCTGGAATCCCTGTTTTTCTTGGTGTTCAGAATACGATGCCATAGAACCTGATACGATTTATCAATTATCCAAGCAAAAAAACTTGTTTGTACAGTCCATACAAACAAGTTTTTTTAATACACTCTTATGTATCACCCGAAAAGCATTCCACTAATCAATCTCTATTTTTACTTACAGCATCTCGTGTTGCTTCCACAAAAGTCTTCATCTTCTCAGGATCGCTCAGGATACGGTGATCAAATGCTTTTCCGCTTCCTGTTCCTGAATCAAGCATGATGTAGTCCGCAGGCGACTCTTCTGCAATCATCAGCGATGGCAGTTTATTTACATTGAAGGCCTTGATAACCTCTCTACCGGTCTCGAGTTTAACCTTATTTATATATTCTTCGTCCTCGGAGCCGTGAAGCTGGGCGATATCGATCACGCCCTCCTTCAGAAGATTTATAACAAGCTCTATTTCAGCATCAAGAAATACACCCACAGCCTTTATCCTGCTGTCAAGCATACCCTTTAATTCCTTTGCCTTCTGAGGCTCGACATTCCTCCTACTCTTCTTCCAGAACACAAAGCCAATATAGTCTGGAAGGAGCTGATTTACCGCCTCTATATCCTCAGGACGTGTGAGTCAACATATTTTTATTTTAGGTGCCATTGATTCCATCTATAATATCCTTTTAGATTTTTTTGATATTATACAGGATAATCATTTGTGAAGCAAGCTGTGCAGATTGGCAGATCACCGACCATCTTCTTGAAATCATCTATCGATAAATAATGAAGCGAATCAGCTCCGACATTCCTGCATACCTCCTCACTGGAATGATGAGATGCAATAAGCTGACCGGCAGTCGGTACATCCGTTCCGTAATAGCATGGATAGAGGAACGGCGGCGAACTGATCCTTACATGTACTTCCTTTGCGCCGGCCTTACGCAGCATATCTACAAGCTGTCTCATGGTAGTGCCACGTACGATGGAATCATCTATAATAACTATTCTCATGCCCTTAACAACATTATTCAGAACACTGAGCTTCATATGCACCGCAGTTCTTCTCTCCTCATCTGTAGGCTTGATGAAGCTTCTTCCTATATAACTGTTTTTATGGAAGGCATGCACGAAAGGTATACCAGCTTCAAGAGCATAACCCTCTGCTGCAGCAAGGCCAGAATCCGGCACTCCCGCGACAATATCAGCATCTACCTTAGACTTCTGTGCAAGCGCTCTTCCGGCATTAATCCTTGCATCATGAATCTCAATACCATCCATAACAGAATCATTTCTTGCGAAATAAATATACTCGAATATGCAATGTGCCTTACGACATTTATCGCAGAGGCTTCTGTCGGAGGCAACCCCATCCTCTGTTATCGAAACTATCTCACCGGGTTCGATATCTCGGACAAGTTCAGCACCGACAGCGGTAAAGGCGGAGGTTTCGGAAGCGAGAATGTATGTATTATCCCTCTTGCCGAGAACAAGAGGTTTGATACCGTAAGGATCTCTCATACCAACAAGCTTTCTCGGACTCATTATAACGACTGCATAGCCGCCCTTCAAACGTTCTGCAGACATGGCTATAGCTTCCTCGATAGTTTTGGCCCTGACCCTGTTGGATATTATCTCATAAGCAAGAACCTCCGAATCCGAGGTTGTATAATGAGGCATGCCTCTGTTCATCTGCTCTTCCTTCAGTTCGTCAGCATTTGTCAGATTACCGTTATGAACCAGAGCCAGACTGCCCTTAACATATTTCATAGCCATCGGCTGTGCATTCTCAGGTGTACTTCCGCCTGTGGTCGAATATCTTACGTGGCCGACGCCGATATTCCCTGTAAGCTTCTCCAGCTCTTCACTGTGAAATATCTCGCTGACCAGACCCATAGCCTTCTTCAGCCTGATATTCCCCTTCGGGCCGTTCGTATCGGAAACAGCTATTCCGGCCGCCTCCTGACCACGATGCTGCAGAGCTAGAAGTCCATAGTAAATATCCTTCGCCACCTCTTCTCCCTCCAGCGAATAAATGCCAAATACTCCGCATTCCTCATGCAATTTATCGTCCAGCATTGTTTTCTTCCTTTCGTTTTCTTACTTTGATTTCTGTGTTTGCCGCTCGGCTCATTGCCTGCACATTTTGTGCAGACCCTGACTCCGTCAGGGCACCCCCTCGTGACTTCGTCACTCGGTGATGGTCATTCGCCAAATGTCCACGTTTGCATGCACGCATGCACGCGGCCACTTGGCTCATTGCCTGCACAAAAAAGGCACTTCGAGCGTAAACTCGAAGCGCCTTTGCTTCCGATTAATATTCTTAACAGATATTATTCTAATACTATATTTTCAAAAGTCAATAGTATTATTTTATTTATTTTTTGCCTTAGGAGCCTTTCTTTCATCCCGAACCTTCTTGGCATCCTTTGCACGTTCGGCACCATACTCATTAAGATTTATCTTATGATTCTTATCGTTTCGTACCTCATTGATTCTGTCAGTAAGCTTTTTGATACGTGGTGCAGCATTCGGGACATATTTTGAAACGATTGCAAGTGCATCAAGCGAATTGTCGAACCTGTCTCTTCCTCCTTCAAAAGTACGAACACTCTTCTTACCCTTCATGTATTTATCTACAGTAAAGGATACCAGAAATGCCGAATAGTTAACCTGACGCTGTCTTGCTTCATCATTTTCAAATATCTTATCCTTTAACGCCACCGTCTTCTCGATACGGCTGACCATATCTTTATATTCATCGCTTCGTCCCTTTGAGCTCTTCATATTATCCAGCAGAGTCTTCATGTCATCAAAGTAGGCATTAATGTCTGTCACCTTGTACATCTCATTTGTCAATTTATGCAATGCTTTCTTAGCAGTCTTTGGTGATTCAAGATACTCATTAAGCTTATCCTCTGTCAGATCAATAAGATTAAAATTCTCCATCATGACATCTTTATAATCATGTATCTTACTTACAGAGAATTTTTTACCATTTCCTTCCAGTGCTGCAGCAGCCATGACTTTTGCAAGATTTTCAACCTTTTCCTTACGATTCCTGCCCTTTTTGTCTGCCGAATGAAGTATGTAATATCCCTCATAACCTACAGGAGTCTTAGCTTTCTTGGCATTTGGAACTATTACAGCATCAGGTTTCTTTTCTGCCTTTTCCTTAACAGGTTCAATCTTGATATCCTCACTCTTCTTTTCGTCTATTATGTTGATCTTATCAGCCTTTTTATCAGCTTTTATATCAACATTTTTATCAGTCTTTTTACCGACCGGCTCATTAATATCTATGATATTCTCGTTCTTATTCTCATTAATCCTGATGATATCATTGTCTTTCTTTATCTCTTCCTTCTTCGGAACTTCCTTCTTTGGCTCAGCCTTCTTCTCTTCCTTCTTCGGCTCAGCCTTCTTCTGCTCAACCTTCTTCTCTTCTTTCTTCGGAGCTTCCTGCAGCGGATCATCTCTCTTACCTACCTTCTTGCCACCCTTTAAGAGAGCCGCCTCTCTCTCTGCCTTTCTCTTAGATGCAAGTGCAGGATCAAGTCTCTCCTCACGACGCTTAGCTCTCTCGGCTTTCTCGTCCGCAAGCTTCTTCTCCTCGGCCTTACTAACTGCCTTTAAATAATCATCATAATCCTTTTTAACAGTTGCTCTTTCTTTAGCCAGATCATCAAGCTTCTTATTTAAAGGTTTTACCTGTGCCTCATACGCCTTAATCTTATCCTGACAGGCTTTTATAGTCTCCTTATAGCCCGAAATCTTAACCTTCATAGAGCCAACGTCGATACCATCTTTGATATTCTGATTAGCCCAGTTAATATTTCTCTGGGTGCTGTTTATCTGATATTTTTCATCATTGATTCTCTTCTCGATAAGTGACAGATCTGATTTAGCCTTGCTTTCAGCAGTATTTATTCGCTTATCGGCAGCTTCCTTATCACGTCTCTTCTGATCTTTTTCATCCTCCAGTTTCTTTTTCTCGTCTGCAGCCTTCTTATCTGCATCGATACGTGCCTGTCTCAGTTTCTTGGCTTCAAGTGAAAGATCCTCAGCATTTCTCCTGATTCCATAATCATTTTTAGCCCATTCCGTAAATTTTGTAAAATTATAGTCGGTTTCAAAGCCATTCTTTTTAGTAAGGTACAGCTTACTTACAATGTCCGCAACGTTTTTCCTGAGTGATGCATTTTTAGACTTGTCGACACTGTTTAAATATGCCTCTGTAGCACGATTGAGTTCTGTCAGACGGTCCAGTGCTATGTGAGAACCATCATGAGGATCAAGCTTCCTAGGATCATACGCATCCTTCATATCCATCAATGCATAGTAGAAATCCTGATACTCCTCAGATTCCTTGGAAACATTATCACCATCTATAGCACGAAGTGCATTGTAGCACTTTCCAACCATTTCAAGTATTTTGGTCGGTTTGAAGAAGAAGCCATCCAAATATGCTTTGTCAAGATCCGCATCTTTTGATCCCACTACTGATGAAAGCGCACTGTAGTATTCATTAAGCTGCTTCTCTGCCGCATTTGCATTTTCCTGCTTCTGTTTGATCCTTTCTGTAGGCTTTACTTCCCACTTAAAATTCGGATCCTTGTTCTCCAAAAGCTTCCTCGCGACCTCAATTTCCTTTTTATACTCACCAATCTCCGTTGCGGCATTGAGATCCGGATAGTTTTTAGGAGAAATTGTCTCGAGGCCTTTCTCTGCGAAAGAGAGAATCTTCTTATAGAAATTCTCTTCTCCCTTGACCGGATTCTTATCATTTTCTACCTTTTCCAGAGCTTCTTTGGCATTATCCCTAATGAAAGACAGATTAGCTGCATAATTAACAATAGACCATTTTTCAGCATGCGCCAGTTCTCTCAGATGATATTTAAAATCATCGGATACATGTCTGAAATCATCAAGGCCTGCTGCTCTTCTGTCACTTATCTCAAACAGGAACTGGTTTGCGGTTGTTCTCAACCTGCCAAGCTCAATAGCGAGATCCTCCACCTGAGCTTCTCCACGCTGGAAAACCTCTTTTCTGATCTCTGACACTTCCTTGTCATATTTTATATTGTATCCGCCGCCCGGAGCTGTCACAATATTGATACCCAGGTCAGTACGTGGCTTCTCCATCTTCTCTGCAGCCAGGAAGTTGTAATAATCAGTATCATGAGTAAGGTCACCATTATATGTTCTTGTTGCCTTCTTATCCATCTCTTCGATCTTGGCATTGTAGATGGCATCCTTATCCTTCTTATCAATAGGCTTTGTGAAGGATGACATAAGGCGATCTGCCGCCTCAACCTCATCACTCTTACTGAGAATAGCACCTATCTGACTGTATATATCATCAAATATAACCTTGTTATATCTGAGGTTAGCCAGCTCTTTCTTATCAAATATAGCATCACGCTCATCGCTGGCCTTCCTGCCTCGATTAACCATCTGATTAAGACGTTCACGGTAGAGAGCCTTCTGGAGATCGATCTGCTTATTCTGATCAAGAGAAGTAATATACTCCTTAAATATCTGATCATGGAAGTCTTCTTCTCTTTCAAGAGCAAGCTTCTGCATTTTTATCATTTCAGTGGCAAGCTTGGTAGTATTGTTCTCAAGTGCCTTGAGTTCATTGATAACAGTCTGCTTATATTCCTCATCAAACTTAGTCCTTACCCTGTCATACTCAAGCTGCTGAG
>CAMNMC010000080.1 GCA_946544235.1 uncultured Lachnospiraceae bacterium
ATACATCACACAGTGATGTATGTAGCATGCTTCGCATGCTGCATCATTCGCTCCGCTCATGATAGCAATATGCTTCGCATATTACTACCTGGTTGTAGCAAAATACGCCTTCGGAGGCATATGTTCGCGAATTTTAGAATTTATTTATCAATTATACAAAAGACAGAAGGTCCGAAACTTCCTTACGCGGAACACTTGGAACTTCCTTGTCACTATAGCCGATAGGTATGAGTGCCGAAACATTCTGGTTTTCCGGAAGTCCGATGATCTCAGCAACCTTGGTATCATCAAATATTCCAAGAATTACGCTTCCCACACCTTCCTCGTGAGCTGCAAGGCAGAAGGTCTGCGCAGCGATTCCTGCGTCAAACATTTCCCATCCCTGTCCCTTTGAGGTTGTGAAGGAGCCGTCTCTCTCATAGCCGCTTCTCTTGGCAACTGATGCAAGAACGAGGAGTGCCGGAGCCCCCTTGATGATCTCGGTATTATGCTCAAAACCGAGAACTGCCTCTTCAGCAATTTTGTCCTTAACAGCCGCATCCTCAACTATCACATATCTTGCTGTCTGGCTGTTCTTCCACGATGGAGACATTCTTGCCAGATCAACTATTTTTTCAATAGTCTCACGACTGACCTTTTCGTCTGTAAAGCTTCTGATACTTCTTCTTGTCTTTATAGCATCCTTAATATCCATTATTTAACCCTCCGATTTCTTTTTACACCCACCCGGAAAACCATGATTTTCCTTCTGAATCACAATCATTTTATCATTTCAAAATGATATCCTTCCCGAGTGTTTACCATTATAAACAACAATAACACGGCGCAATAAAATGCTTTAAGCCGTGCTATTATTATATATTATTCACACCAAATTATAAAGTGTTTTATTCTTCATTCCCCGAAACTGTTTCATCCGGATAATCCCAGAAACCGCCTTTATGAAAATTCTCATTACCCAGAGGCGTTGCAGTCAGTTTGAATATAACACATCCATCCGGGCAGACTATGGTCTTGCTGTATTTACCATCACCACCCAGGTTTTCAAGATCACCGCCGCTTCGCACTGCCTCCATCAGAGGATAAAGCATCATCATGATCTTTGAGCAGATACCGTATCCATCCTGATTAACCGGACAGCCATATGTACATGTGTATTTGTCACCGATTTCCTCGCCATTTCTACAATACCTCTCAGTATGATCCCCATGAAGGAAACCTATAACCTCAATTGTGAACTCATATTCTTCGTCATACCATTTCTTCATTGTCACCCTCCATTCTCAAAATTCACTTGGAACTTATCGTCTTATTTCGCCTTGCCCTTCTTAGGCTCAGTCTTTGCCTTCTTGGCTTTCGCATCGGTCGCTTTCTTCGCGGCTGCCTGCTTTTCAGCCTCCTGCTTCTTCTGGTTCTCTTCGAACTTCTTCATATCATTTCTGACTGACTTAAGTCTGTTAAGAGCGCCGTCGCCGGTAAGCTCTTCCGCAAGTTTTGCCGGAGTCATGGTCTTGTCGTTAAGATATGACTTCATCATACTCTTAAACTCGGAACTCTTAACTATATTTTCTTTAAGGACAGACGTACCCATTGACTCGAAGGCCTTCGCGCCTTCCTTGCCCCTAGCTGCAGCGATGCGTCCGACCATAATATCAGCCGCTATGTCACTTAACACCCTTACACCCTTCGGATCTGATCTGAGCATCACCATGGTACTGAGTTTGTTATAGGTATCCATCAATTTATTTGTAGCCATTCTGGTCTTGAACGCCTCGATTGACTCATAATCAGCTCCGTTGGTATTTTCCTTGAGATATTCGCTGATAGCTTTTATCTCGTTATTAACAAATGTGGCAGCTCTTTTTGCACCGTTAAGTCTCTGCATACCGCCGCTTGAAGATGCAGTCTTCTTCTTATCCTGATATATCTTTGAATAATGTCTGACTGCCTCAAGCTTTCCGAGGTAAGATGCCAGATATTCTTCCTTAGCTTCCTTGGTCCTCAGATCCTCGACCTTCACACCCTTATTATTATCAAGGAAAACCTTAAGCTTCTCCATTGCCTCACGAAGATTCTTATGTTCCTCGTTCTCACTGGTAAATCTGAAATCGGTTCTCGGAGCATTGAGGTCATACATTATATTGTCAACTCTTCTGTCTCCGGTAGAAATAACCTTGGATGATATAGCTTTCTGCTTACCTTTCTCTATCTGCTTATTACGATATTCAACGTTTTTAGTCATCTGGTCAAAATACGTTACAATAGACAAAGGGCTCTCAACTTTGGTTTTGCCCTCTTTCTTATATGCAAGTAAGCACTTATTCTCCACACCCTTCTTGACGAGAGCCGCCATATGATCCATAACCTCTTTTCTCTTCTCAGGTGTAGTTATAGGAGTTTTTTTCACCTCATCATAGTACTTCGTTATTTCATCAATATACGCTTTTCTGTCAGCGCCCGGAGCAGGTCTGTCAGGATTATCATATTTCAGTTCCTTATATTCCTTGAAACCGCTCTTCGATGTATTTCCGTTATATCTTATTGAATTATTTTCATGAACCACTATATTGTGAAATGCCGCAACAAAGCCAAGATCCTCAATATGCCAGCCGTTTTCAAGTCCCATCTTGTATGCTTCCATACCGGAGTACATGACAGTGGTTCCTCTGTTGCTCTTTGGATTTATATGTATCGCATCATTCTGAATGACCCCTTCTGCATATACCTTATCATCAATAGGAGAGGTTTCCGTTGCCGCCATGACTTTATCGTAAATGATAGATGTAGAAACAATATTATCGTAAAGCTTCTGTCGGTAAAGCTTCTCCTTTGCCGGCGAAAGCTCCTTACCCTTCTTCTCATCCCAGTAATCAGCAAGTATCTGAAGTGTTCTCTCACTTTCGATGGCAAGTGAATAAATCGGAAATTTACTTCCCCACTTCTTCATATTTTCCTGAAGCATCCTATTGTCTGTAGTGGTATTGATGACCGGATATAAAGGCTCAGGCGCTGCACCGAGAGGAGTCTTAAACTGGAGATAGTAATCCGAATACCCCTTAGCGGCCCTCTTCATCTTATCTATATAGAATACTTTCAGGAAATTCTGGACTTCATCTGCCATCTCATCACCGGCAAAGCTTTCCTTAAGTCCCTTATCAAGCTGATCTGCCATTTCGAGGTTCTTTTTCTTCAGTTCTTCAAAAGCATCCTGATCACGCAGTCTGCTGAGCTTCACCACATTTCCGATAGCTCCCACAAACTCACCGGTCTTGATTCCCGAATTATCAATAGCCCTCTCAGTTACGGCATCCTCTTTATATATATCAGTAATAAGTTCCACATACAACGGATCATTAAATATTCTCTGCTGTTCCTCCAGTGAAAAACAAGAAGTAAGTGAGTTTATTATGCCTGTCGTCTGTACTGTCATAGTCACATGGGCATCCTTCTCACGCTGCTCAATGGTATAGCCTTGTACCTTCGGAGGATCAATATCTATAAACCCCGGCTCATTTTTCTTTGTGTTATCAAGATCAACAAATTCTTTCATATTTTTTCTCCTTTATATAGCGGTCTTAATTCAACTAGGTTGATGATAACATTTATAGTATAACAAAAGCGCAACAAGCCATGCGTTGCATGGCTTGTTGCGCTTTTACAAATTCCTATCATTCTTTTTCTTCAGCAGCTCGGACATATCAAGTCCTGTGTTCTGTGCCGAAGCAGCCTTCTTCTTTCCGGAATCCTTCTTCCTTGCTTCCTTCTTTCCGGATTTCTCAGGCTTTCCGCCGACTTCCGATACACCGGTCTGAGAAACTGCCATATCTCCGCTACCGGTTCCCGATACTGCCTGTACACCGCCTGCACCACCGGATCCTGCTGACGCCTGTCCGGACTGACTGCCGCTCGTCAAACCACTGCCGGTTGCCGATGCATGCACACCACCTGATAATTCCGCAGCCTGTCCGTTTCCGGAAGCCACTGCTCTGCCGGCCGCCTTCTTCTTCCTTCTGAACGGAAAATGCATAAAACCAAGTCTTCTGAGCGCAACATCCGTAACAAAAAGAAGCAGTGCCAAAAGGATA
The DNA here is from genome assembly GCA_946544235.1 of uncultured Lachnospiraceae bacterium. Classification (GTDB taxonomy): domain Bacteria; phylum Bacillota; class Clostridia; order Lachnospirales; family Lachnospiraceae; genus Eubacterium_Q. The sequence goes on from CAMNMC010000080.1 coordinate 4,086, forward strand.
AATATCCATGTGAGGTCGAAGCTGTCCTTATAATGCTTCTTCATATCGCCCCAGATATCATCCTTAAAGTCTATGATCTTACCGTATTTTTCAGCAAAATCAATGAAGTTCTTATTGCTTATATCAAATCTGTATTCCTTCGGATACTGAAGGACCGCAGCTGTATTTATCGAATTAACAAGAGTTCCGCCATCCTCTCTTGCAACACTCAGGTTATAAATACCGGCTTCATCGCTGTCCAGTTCAGCCTGATAAACACCCGGCTCAACCATAACAAAGCTGAGAGTTCCTTCTGTTCCGTCCGGCGATAAATAATTGGCTGATATCTCTGTTTCCTCATTAAATTCATCAGCCTTGTAAGTAACGATCGTCTTACCGTCAATTTCCTTTGTTTCAACCCTGTCAGCAGAGCTCATTCCTTCATTGATGGTATAATCGGTGAGTTTCTTCCACATCGCGGCATAATCACCTTCACCGGAAAGATTGGCCGTCCATGCACCGGTAACATCAGTGTTCCAGGCAGCCGTCCTTCCGAGACCATACTGCCATACCGTAAGAATAGGATCATCCTGATTGCTTGTTATGACTTCCGTTGCAAGATCCTTCGCAGTTGCCGCAATATATCCCAGTATATCCGGCCATCCGCCTTCAAAAAGTCCGCGGGTTATAGCATTTGAAGACGACGCATTAAGCTGAAAATCTCCGTTCTGGATATAAGTGTTCATCGAAAGATATATTTCCTGCGTAAATATCTTAGGAATATTTCCCGCACCACGGCTGAAATAATACCTTCCGCCGCAGCTCTTGGCCAGTCTCTGCAGAAGAGCTGCATCAGCATAATCGCCGACCGCAACCGTTGAAAGCGTTATCCCTGAATTGTTGATACGCTGGATCACATCATCATAATAAGATGTTTCACCCATACCATCAGTCAACAGGATAATATGCTTATTCACTGCATCAACGGCTCTCAGCTTAACCTCAGCATCTTCAACAGAAGGCTTGATCGTAGTTCCGCCGCCCTCATTGATGCCCTTGATGGAACTGATTATTTTATCCTTATCGGTAACCTGCTGTATCGGTACAACCCAGTCAAACTGATCATCGAAGCATATAACGCCGACATAATCACTCGTTGTCAGATTTTCAACAGCAATGATTGCCGCATTTAAAGCTACATCGAGATAGGTTCCTCCGCCGGTAGCCCTGCCGAGCATACTTCCCGAACGGTCGATAATCATGACCATCGCGGTTGAAGGGATCTCAACGATTCCTCTCATTTCCATATCAACAGGAAGTATCTTCTCTATAACGGTATCATTGTAGCCTCCGAGCATGTAACTGTTCTCGCCGCCGCAGCAGATGAAGCCATGACCGTAATCCTTGACGTAGGCTTCTATATTTTCCATAAAGCCGTCCGGCAGATCAGACACAAATACATTATCAAAAACTATACTCTCATAAGCCAGCAGGCTCTTCATATCTTCCGGAGCATTCTTAGCCTGAACACCCTCGAAATTGACTCCTGCAGCCTTAAGCACTGTATCAAAAGCTTCATCAGACGTTCCACGGCCGTATACAACAAGCACCGAAGGCGAATCACTTACAGCTGTAAAAATATTAAAGGTATTATTATCCGCATTCTGGTCTCCTTCAGCCTCAACCGTGATGCTGAAGCTTTCCGAGGTATCGCTGTCTACAACCTGCTTAAAGGCAAATCTGTTATTTCCCTTTGAGAGTTCGACATCCATTGCCGATGATTTGCCGTTTCCGTCAGTCAGAATAAGCTTTGCGGTCGTATCGATGTTGCTTACAACGGTTACATTTATCGTGAACTGCTCGCCAAAGCTTACCTTGTCAGGAAGCGTTGCATTTTCGATATATACATCATCAACCTCTTCATGTGTAAGTACGATACTCTTTAGCTCAATATCGCCGCCGACAAGCGCAGAGGCCGTATTCATTATATTTCCCTGCGTCTCTCGACCGTCGGTGATTATTACTATTCTGCCCGCACTTTCGGAAGGTATCATCGAAAGTGCTCTGCCGACCGCATTTTCTATATTTGTGGCATCCCCGTCAACTTTCGCCATGACGCCGGCGTAGCTGCCTGTAGTTGATACAAACTGATCGATGACCGCATCATCGCCGAAGGCAACAACACCGTACTGATCATTATCTCCCAGCTTTCTGATCTCTGAAGAAAGGTATCTGTCTATTTCCTCAGAAAACTCCTTATTACTCTCCGAAAGATCCACGATAAAGATTGTTGTCTGTACCTTTGCACTTACAGGGATACTTATCTCAAATGCTGAAAGGATCAGCAGAAGTGCCATAAAGGTTCTGAGTACGATATAGAACTTTCCTCTGTATCTCATTCCCCTGATATATATGATCAGCTCGAGGATCATGAGAAGGATTGCCGCGATAACAAGATATTTACTGATATCCTGCCTGATCTTTGCTCCGGTATAATCGCCCGTACTGACTGTACCTTTGGTATCCGCACGGCCATCTGATTCTGAAAGTGGAAAACGCACAACGAATTTTTCAGATGATTCGCCTGCCGAAACCGTAAATACGCCTGCCTCGGTCAGTCTCGATGAAAGCATCGCCGAATCGTAATCTGCTGAAGGATTCACAAGAAGTGTATCGCCCGCAGTATATATATTTTCGGTAAGTATTCCGGTATCGGCCAGATAACTCACGGAATCCGCCACAAAAATAGGAAACTCTGCCTTAAGAGGAAAATCCGTCTCCCTGATATCAAAGCCGACAACTATATATCTGACGCCGTCCTTCTCACCGAAGTAGCCGACAGAATTGCCATTATGATCTATGAAGCTTGTTGCCCATTCCGGAACCTCAAGCTCCGCAGCGTAATTAACTCCGAGCGAGAAATCACCTATTCCGTCAGTGAGTGCAGTCTCCCTTACGGTGACAAATACGCCCTCAAGCTTTTTCTGAACCTTCGATTCATCACCAGGAATACCGAACTGCATAACGCCCGTTATATCAGTATTATCCGAACCGCCCGGAAGATTTTTAATCTCTGCTCCGCTGTCGTAAATGACTATATTTGCTCCGCTGCTCTTAGCGGCACTGTCGTCAGCCGAAATCTTGACTGTGTGACCTGTAACAGCCTGAAAAGCCTTCTCGAGAAATACATTTCCCTGACCGATGAGGAGGCCGTCTATATCATTTATCTTGGTCTTGACTGCGTAGGATTTATCGTCCTTCGGAAGACTGTCCTTACCGCCATCCTTGAAGGAAATGCCGGTCACCTCAACTCTTGCACTTATTCCCTTCCACGCTATGTCGGTAAAGATTGCTGTAGCCGAAAGTCCCGCATCGGCACTAAGGCTCTTGATGCCAAGAACTGTTCCGTCCTCGTCGTAAAGCGTAACCTCAAAGGAAGCCTCGCTGTTTCCTAAATTTGTGATCCTTGAAGCAAAGTTATAAAGCTCTTCACCCTCAGAACCTGTTCCGGCTGAGGAGAAGGTCAGACTTCCCGCTGATATATTTTCCGAACCTCCGCCGTAGGTCCTTACCTCTGCATCAAGCTTTTCGGTATATTCATCTGTCGATTCCGCACCGCTTCCGTCAGTAAAGATTATCACGTGAAGAAGCTCGTCACCGCTGCCCTCCTGCATGGTTCTGACTATGTCATAAGCACCTGACAGACTGCCCTCTTCATCAGTGCATTCGATCGCCTCGAGCACCTTCTTGACCTTGTCCTTGTCACGTGAATTGGATATCCTGATATCTGTTGTCCCGCCACTGGTAAGTACCGTAAAGCTTGTCTCTCCTGCGTCCTCAACCATTCCGACAGCGTCCTCAAGAGCCTTTTCAAGGCGTGTTTTCTGCCCCTCGGTATGCTGCATGCCGGCACTTGTGTCGATGAGCATAAGGATATTTGTCTCTGTCCTGCTCTTTGTTCTGATGTGAGGCGCCATAAGCGCAAATATAAGAAGCACGACAATAAGGAGCTGCAGAATAAGGAGTATATCCCTTACAAAACGCGACCTCGTAGTCCTGCTCGTAGTCTTCTCAAAAAGCTGCTTCCAGAGGAGATTTGAGGAAATCTTCGTATCCTTTCCCCTCGGACGCAGGAAATATAATATTATGATAAACGGCACAAAGATCATAAGTGCCAGTGGAAGTAAAGTACTAAATGTCATATATTTCTCTCAAGTCCTCAAAAACTATCCTGTCCATGCTCTCATCAGTATAGGTACACCTGTAAAAAGCATGATATTTCTTAGCTTTCTTCTCTATATTCTTACAGAAATCCCTAAAAGCTCCTCTGTAATCATCAACCGTTTTTGCATCCATCGTAACCCTGATGCGGCTCGCCTCATCCTCCATATCGATCAGATTGTGCGTTCCCTCAAGAGTCGGATCCTTCTCGGAAGGATCAAGCGTATGTATAAGTATTACCTGCTGTTTGGTATATTCAAGGTATTTGAAAAGCCTTTCCAGGTTTTCTTCCCTGTTTTCATCCGTAACAAATGCCTCATCCCAGAAGTCGGAAATAATTATGGTGATCCCCGACCCTCTAAGCTTCATCTTCCTGACCGTGGCGTAAATATCCGTACTTCCCTCAAAGCTTCTGGTATCAAGAAAATCCCTTATTCTCCTGAAGCCCTTAACGCCTCCGGAGATGCTGAGCGGTCTGTCAACCCTCTGACTGTCATAAATATAAACGTGATCATTACCTGAAAGACCGATATATCCGAGCGCCGCAGCAATCTCTCCTGCAAGCTCACTCTTGGAAGGCTCGCCGAAGTCCATGGAAGCACTCGTATCAAGGAGAATATTTATATTACTCTCCCTCTCTTCCACATATTCTTTTACAAAGAGTCTCTCCGTCCTGCCATAGGCATTCCAGTCGATACGCCTGATATCATCACCCTGCATATATTCCCTGAAGTCAGAGAACTCCGCAGACGAACCCTTTGCCGCCGACTTCCTCGCGCCCTGCATCACCGAGCTGCTCTTCTTATGTACCGCAAGCCTCAGCCTGCCAATCCTCTCAAAATATCCTCTGTCTATCATAAGGTTCCGGTCTCCAAGATTAATAACTGCATCAACATGATCAAAGCAATCATATATAACAGCACTCAATATCACTTCTGTATATCAGAATTATTAGTCTACATTTAGTGCGCCGAACATAAATATACCTCTGAAGGCGTTATTCTGAATCTCGGTGCCTCGCATAAATATACCTCTGAGGGCGTATTCTTGCTACGCCCGAACGGGGTATATTTATGTGAGGCACCGTTCAAAAACCTAGATTATCTGTTTGATCACTTCATCCGCAGTTATGCCATCTGAGACCGCGTCGAAACTGAGGACTAATCTGTGCCTCAGAGCCGGATAAGCCGCATACTCAACATCCTCGAAGGAAACATTATATCTTCCCTCCATAAAGGCTCTTGCCCTTGCGCCTCTGACAATAGCCTGCGCAGCTCTCGGGCTGACTCCTTCCCGGATATATTTATTCTCCGCATGTGTTGCCATGATAATATCAAGTATCCTGTCCATAACCGCATCGGCTATCGGGATCATCTTAACCGCATCCCTAGCAGCGAGCAGCATGTCTCTGTCTATTACACGTGCCGCACTTTCCTGATTCATTCCCTCGGTAAGTCCGACTAT
>CAMNMC010000081.1 GCA_946544235.1 uncultured Lachnospiraceae bacterium
GTTATAGAAAAAGAAAGAATCAATTTTGATGAAGAGAAGAAAACTGAGATATTTAAATAGAGTTTAGAAATATCTTTATAATGAAAAAAACTCTGTCTTGTACGGCAGAGTTTTTTGTTTTATCAATACTTCAAAATACTAAGTACTTTTAATAAAAAAAACCTACTAGTAATTATACTACATATAAATTAGATTTGGTATAACAACTTATCGTGAAGCACATAAAACATACGAAAATTGCATTTGCTGAATAAAGTTATAAAAAATAAAAAATTTTCAGTTTCGTTTCAGTTTTATGCTTTATATTTAACTCATCACAAGGAAAACAGTGAACGTGAGTGCCAGGAAAACCGGTGAAGCAAGAGAGTACCGGAGAGGCGTGAACAGCAATGCAAAACAGGAAAAACGGTGAAGCAGAGAGCACCGGAGAGGCGTGAACAGTAATGCAAAACAGAAAAAACGGTGAAGCAAGAGATCACCGAAACGGTTTGAACATCAATGCAAACAGGAAAAACCGATCAGGAGTGTGGTAGATATGAGTAATTTTCAGGAGATTTTTAAAAGAATAGAGGTCAAATACCTGCTTGACGAGACAACCTACAGACGGCTCAGAGAGAAACTTAAGGAAATAGCCGAGGTTGACAGGTATGGTGAGACTTCGATACTCAATATCTACTACGACACGCCTGACTACAGACTGATCAGAACCTCGCTCGACAAGCCGGATTATAAAGAGAAGCTTCGTCTGAGGAGTTACAATATACCGACCAAGGATTCGCCTGCATTTATCGAGATTAAGAAAAAATACGACGGAGTCGTTTATAAAAGAAGAATAGATATGAAATATGACGATGCGCTGGAGTATCTGAATGACAGAAACGACGCGACAGATTGTGTGAGCGATAATAATATCTTGGCTGACACGAACATGAAAACAACTGCAGATGACGGAATAAAACAGACGATTATAAATAAACAAAGTACTGATCTGGATACAACATCCAGAGACAGACAGATCAGAAAAGAGATAGACTACATGCGAAGCTACTACGGGGAGCTGATACCGAGGATGGAAATATCCTATGACAGGATTGCAATGTTTGGAAAGAAGGATCCGGAGCTTCGTATAACCTTTGACAGAAATATCAGATACCGGACAGATAAACTTGACCTGAGATATGGAAATACCGGTAAGGACATTCTTAAACCAGGACAGAGACTAATGGAGCTTAAGATAGCCGGTGCGATGCCGATAGAGCTTGCGAGGATATTCAGCGAACTTAGGATATACCCGGCTTCATTTTCAAAATACGGACGCGGATATGTTGATATGATGATGACTTCCAGAGGAAGAATTGCAGCAACGGTACACGAATATGGATTTGCTAAAGAGAAAGGAGCAGTGGCATATGCTGGATAAACTTTTTGGAACAATACTTACGAACGGAACATTTACGGGAGAGGCGTTCCTCGAAGCAACGATCTGCTCCCTGGCGATAGGAATCTTCATCGCGGTCATGTATATGATCAAAAACAGGTATTCAAAGAGCTTTGTAATAACCATCGCCCTCCTGCCGGCAACCGTTCAGATGGTAATAATGCTTGTAAACGGAAATATAGGCGCAGGAGTTGCGGTAGCGGGGGCCTTCAGTCTGGTCAGATTCAGATCGGCACCGGGCAAGGGTCAGGAGATAACAAGTATCTTCCTGGCAATGGCAGTAGGTCTTGCAACCGGAATGGGTTACCTTGGAGTCGCAGCTTTCTTCGCAATAATAATCAGTACAGTGAATCTGGTGCTGAATCTCGTTAACTTCGGTGGAAGATCCGAGGAAGAGAGAATGCTTAAGATAACAGTCCCTGAGGACCTTGATTTTGAAGGAAAGTTTGAAGATATATTTGAAAGATTTTTAGTAAAATACACGGTAGAAGAGGTTAAGACAACCAATATGGGCAGCATGTACAAGCTGTACTACCGTGTATATATGAAAAAGGGTGAGTCGATAAAAGCTCTCATGGATGAGATACGTGAGAGAAACGGCAACCTTGAGGTCAGCATGAATCGCCCAATGATCAAGGCGGATGAACTGTAGATAACTGATCTGCAGACCCCCAAATGACCAATCCTATTAATACAGCCCCTAACCTTCACATTTTTCATACTATGGATCACGGAGTGAAATCCGTGATCCTCCCCCCAAAAAAGAACTGGCGCAGGCATGGAATATGATGCTGTGCATATAATAAAGAGGGGACTGCTCTTTCCCGGGCAGTCCTCTCGAATTGTCTGTTTATGTTGTTGCTTCCTTGTCCTTCGAATACAGATATTTCAGTAACAGCGGCGTTATGATCGAGCTGACGATGATTAAGAGGATTACCGCGGTGAAATACCGGTGATCCAGCATTCCGACGGATAGTCCCCGCTGCGCGACGATAAGCGCAACCTCGCCTCGTGTCATCATTCCGACTCCGATCTTGAGTGTATCATGTCCGCGATAACCGCAAAGTCTTGATGCAAGACCGCAGCCGATGATCTTCGACAGAAGACCGACAGCAACGAAACAGAGTGAGAAAACTATGATTGTCGTATCTATATTTTTCACATCCGTCTGAAGTCCGATACTGCAGAAGAAAACGGGACCGAAGATCATGTATGAATTGATATCCATCTTCTCGGAGATATATTCCGAATCCCTGAGCTGGCAGAGGATGACGCCGGCGATGTAGGCACCGGTGATGTCCGCAACTTCAAAATATTTCTGAGCAACGTAAGACAGTCCGAAAGCAAGTGCGAGTCCGAGGATCGGTATACGTCTTGTGTGAGGGTATTTGCTGTCGTAAAGCTTGAAAAGCTTGTAAACTATGATACCGACTACGATTGCGAAAACGAAGAAGAGAGCGGTATAAAGCACAACGGTTCCGGTCTTGCTCTCAGGATTCTTCAGTCCGATAACGACGGTCAGGACAACGATACCGATAACATCATCGATGATCGCGGCACTCATGATGGTCTGACCGACCTCGTTCGAAAGCTTTCCGAGCTCACGAAGAGTCTGAACAGTAATACTAACCGATGTCGCAGTAAGGATCGTTCCGATAAATACAGCTTTGAAGAAGCCTTCGGTACCGATCGACTGTGATCCGTAAAAGGCAAAATACAGAAGCGTTCCGAAAATCAGAGGAACAAATACACCGGAGCAGGCGATGATGGTCGCTTTGATACCGGTTTTCTTAAGCTCTGTAAGATCGGTTTCCAGACCGGCTGTAAACATCAGAAGGATTACGCCTATCTCCGCAAAAGCAGAGAGAAAATCCGATGCAGCGACCAGTCCGAGAACACTCGGGCCGATAAGAAGACCGGCGATGATCTCACCGGCCACTTGTGGTGCTTTGACCTTTCTTGCGAGAAGTCCGAAGCCCTTTGCAAATATTATTATTATGGCAAGTTCCCTGAGAACCTCCAGTTTATCCATTACATACTCCTTCTTTCATATATCACTGTGTCAATAGGATAATGCCGGAGCAAGTATGTCGTCCGGCATTGCATAGTAGCGATATTAACATATAAGACAATATAATTCAAGCATGATTATAATGATCTGCTATTCGATGGTCATCATATCATCAGCATCCTTGAAGGTGCTGTTGTACTCCTGCATATTTTCACGAGCTTTATCTTCAAGATTGAGTCCGTTCTGGAGTGCTGCCTCTTCGGCTGATTTCTTCTTATCATCTCCACCGCAGCCGCTGAGAGAAAATGCCATACTTCCTATGAGAAGAGCAGCGGCAATACCGCAGGTTACTTTTTTTCCTTTTTTTGTTTCTTTCATGATACGATTTTCCGACCGGGGTACTGCTTACAGCCGGATTCCTCCTTTCGTCGATATATACGATGTTAATGTTTTTTCAATTTATGATTGATATCATAAGATCTGTTCAGCATATATTATGAAACTGTGTCATGGAACGTGGCGATCAAAGTACCATAATACCCAGGGTAACTGTGATCGTTACGCTCATCATAGCATCTGAATTGCAGTCCTGCAAGCAGAAAAAAACAGCGAAAAAAGGCATAAATAAAGACGTTTTATCTATAATGACGGAATATGAAATATAATAATTTTCTGTTGATTTATGTAAACTGATGGGGTATATTATAAAATGTAGAGATTAAAGGGAAGGCGTCCGGATTTTTTGACATATAGGATATATGGAAATACCGGATTCTATTCACCGAAGGTTAAAGAAAAGGGAGGTTTTTATGAAAAAGTGTATTGCTGAATTTATCGGAACTTTTACACTTGTCCTTATCGGATGCGGAACTGCCATGCTCACCGGCTGTGATCATTGGGGCGGCTATATGCTTACTGCATTTGCATTCGGACTTACCATCGTAGGTATGGCTTATGCCGTTGGAAATATTTCCGGCTGTCATATCAACCCTGCAGTTTCACTGGGTTGCTTACTCAGCGGCAGAATGTCAGCTAAGGATTTTATTTCCTACGTTATCGCACAGTGTCTTGGAGCTTTTGCAGGTGCAGAGGTTCTGTCACTTATCTTCCATATGAGCGATAAGCCTGATCTTACAGGTGGTTACGGCTCAAATGGTCTTGGCGGTGTTAATGATAATATCGGAGCAGGACTCATCGTTGAGGTCCTTCTCACATTTATCTTTGTATTTGTAATTCTTGGTGTTACATCACCAAAGCAGTCACATGGATCATTTGGCGGCGTTGTTATCGGTTTTACACTTGTGCTGGTTCATATCCTCGGCATCGGCTTTACAGGAACATCTGTAAACCCTGCAAGAAGCCTTGGCCCTGCAATCGCAGCAGCAATCGGTGGAAATTCATCACCTCTCGAGGATGTATGGGTATTTATCGTAGCTCCGCTCGTTGGTGCAGCACTCGCAGCAATCGTTTACAAGGTGCTTGAGAGCGAAGATGTGAAGGAATGATAGCTTCGCTACAACGTTCACGATAGTATATGATAAATATAAACTGATAGATAGTATAATGGAATAATAAAGCCGGCAGGTTCATTACATTGATGGATCGGTCGGCTTTTTCAGTTTGATATTGTTATAATAATTGTTGGTACATTACATGCGCTGTTCTATGTCGTCCGGAATCATTCCGTATCAGCTCTTCCGGAATGTAAGAAGCCTGCTATAAGGACCGGAAGCTGGAGAAGAGCGCCCAGGATCATACCGGAAGCGATGCTTTTTGCTATACGCATCGGTAAAGAGTAACCTGATATTACATTCACAGCTCGTAAAGTAAAGTATATAGAAATATAGATAACTGATATGATGCACGCTGTTTTTTTGAAATGCACCTTCTCCTCTTCGTCAAGCCTTCTTGCTTCAGAGTCGATCGGACTGTTTATAGAGAGCGATATGCCGGCAAGCAGTATACTGATGTCAAATACAGTTATCAGGGTGATCCTTATGGTAAACAGCAAAAGCAGTATCAGAAGAGCAACTGTTGTGATCATGCATTTTATTGCTGAATCAAAGTGAAATCCCCCACTGAATTTCCTTATGGTCAGAAATGGTATGACCAAGGTAATCCCCTCCACTAAAGATCCCATAATATAAGCAAGGAACATAACTGATATCATAGGTACAAACGTAAGAAAAGTATTACATATTGCAAATATATATAGTTCTTCATCTTCTGACCGGATGGCGCCTCTCTCGATAAGCCATCCGGTTATTCTTTTTGCTGTATTCATACGGATCACCCTTGCAGCATATTTTTGCAGGAATTATCAAATATCTCGATTCCGGCATCAATAGATTTCTGTAACACATTGGTGCATCATGTTTTCGAAACGCATATGTGCATCATGTTTCTGTAACGCATATGGTGCAGCATGTTTCAGGAAACATACAGTGCATCATGCTTCTGTTACTAGCATGGTTAATCATGCTTCTTCAGATCACATGACACGACTATTATTATTTATCTCTGTGTGTGAAGCTCTTCAGTCCCTCAGGTGCCTTCGGCTGATAAAGCGAGCCGCTTGCAGCTGTTCCGGCAGCTATGTAGAGACAACCTGTAAGGAAACCTGCAACAATCTTAGCAATACTGTTCATAAGCAATCTCCCTTCTTCTTTATTTGGATCAGTAATGACGGAATATGACCTGATCCGCCTGTCATATTCTTTCGTACACGGCCGTTAATTATATTGTAAAGAGTATTTGTTCATAATTCCATACCTCGGAGGGCGAGCGGTAGCTTTTACAGGGTGAGCGGTCAGCAGATATGAGTAAAGATGTGAAAAATACCTCAACAGGCATAAATGTATGGTGAATATGCCATTTGAGCTGTTACATTGTGCCAGATAGTGCGTATATTCGTGCAAAATATGCCATATGGTTTGTTCTAAATTGAATATCCTTTTTGTAAAATATATTTAAAGGAGATTCATTATGAAGATTGATGAGACAGAAATTAAAAATCGTCAAAGGAAGCTTTCGGACTCAGAGTTGAAAGAGATTGGAAAACGTATAAGAAAACGAAGAGTAAAACAGGGCTGGAGCATATATCAGCTGGCCGAAAGATCAAATCTCTCGTATAACCATCTGGATAAGATTGAGAATGGAAAAGGCTCTTTTACACTCGCGGTGTTAAAGGATGTTGCCAGGGCTCTTGGTGCGAGTTATGATTATATCGTTGAGGGGAAATTAATATCAGAAGACATCGTCCCTGAGGACACGCTGGAACTGCTGGAGAGATGCAGTGATAGTGATTATCGTTTTATCAACAGGGTGATTATAGCTGTTCTTGAGTTAAAAAATATGGATGATGGTGATAAAAAATATTAAAAGAGATCAGGGTTATAACCCGGTATTAAAACAGGATGAATTAATCATAAGATGAACAGGCACGATGCAGAAATCTGCTCGTGCCTGTTGCTACGTTATGAGCGTAATTCTCGCATAAGAAGAATAATTTTTATCTTTATGGTTGTACATATTCTGTTAAACATAATAGATACTTTAGTGATAGAACTGATCTTGTGTGAGATTTATTGTCGATGATTATTGAGGTGACAGATAATGGAAAGATTTATAATAATAGCGATCAATCACATAGCTGAATGGCTTCTGGGATACAGACTTTTTTCAAAGGTTTATTCAGGTGGATATAGAAAGAAGCGTTTGTTCATTATGATGGGAATGGCAAATATGCTGCTCCTGATATCATTTTCGGATAATGTGGCGGTTAATATGCTTATCAATTATGTTGTGCTGGCAGCAGTGGTTCTGATCTCGACGAGGAAGAGTTTTATTAACGTTGCGTTTAATGTATTTATCTATGAATTTGCAATCATGGTAGCTGAAAATCTGTCGCTGTTCATCATACGAACTGCCGGAGTTGAGATGTCAACGGAGGATATGTCATACAATCAGTTATTTGTTTACACCGTTGTTGATAAGCTGATACTTGTAATGCTGGTTGAGATAGTTTTGACCATAAGCAGGAAAGCTATGTCGGAGGAACGGGAATATGGTCTGCCAAATTATATAATCATAGCTGTCAGCGTTATTTCGGTGATGATACTCCTGTGCATCCTTGTAATAATGACAGGGGGCGGAATTGACTTAAAAAGGGCAGGCTTTCTTACGGCGTCAACTGCACTTATTCTGGGACTCAATATCATGATCTATATCCTGAATGCTGTTGTAGCTAAGGAGAACAGAAGAAGAAATCAGGTGGAGATGGATCTTCAGCGTGAGAAGGATATGGACAATTATATACATCTCCTCGAGCAGAAGATAAGCGATGAACGGATCCTGATACATGATGTAAAGCATCATCTGAGCGTTATAAAGGAATGCCTGGACAGAAATGAAAATCCGGAGGCGCAGAAGTACCTTGAAAACCTGACATCGGACAGAGTGCTTCACAGCGGATTCAAATATACAAATAACAGTATACTCAATCTGATCCTTGCAAGATATGACAGTGCCTGCAGAGATAAGGGGATTGAGTTCTATATCGACGCCCAGAACAGCAATCTGGGATTTCTTGACTATGCAGATATAACTTCACTGATATGCAATCTTATGGATAATGCGATCGAGGCGGCGGTGAAAACCGGGGAGCCGCTGATACAGCTTAAGATGGATTATATTGAGAAGGCGAGAACTGCTGTTATCACGGTGAATAATTCCTGTGGTAACGCACCGAAAAAAGGTCGTGACGGCAGCTTCATCACTACAAAAGAGGAGGGCGAGCTTCACGGTACCGGACAGAGGAGTATACTTAAAATTGTTGATAAATACAGTGGTTCCTGTAACAGCCATTATGATGAAGAACTGGGAGAATTTATTATTACAATAACCCTGCAGAATTGTCATTAGGCTAGTATGCCTATAAATCTGGAGAAGCTTTCAGAATGAGAGATTGTATAATGAGGAGATGGTATTGATGATAAGAATAGCGATATGTGATGACGATGAACAATTTAGAATAAAACTGGAAAAGCTTGTTAATAAATATTTCAGAAACAAGGACCTGGAGATGCCGTATATATCTGATTATCCTTCGGGAGAAGCGCTGATAGACAGTGAAGAAGAGTTTGATATCATTCTGATGGATGTCGAGATGGGAAGGATAAGTGGGCTGAATACGATCAGGAGGATCAAACCCAGAAACCGTTATGCGATATATATAGTAATAAGCTCCTTCGACGAGTATCTGGATGAGGCTATGGGCGTCAGGGTTTTCAGATATATGACAAAGCCGCTTAATGAGCAGAGATTCTTCAGAAATATAAGAGATGCGCTTAAGGCACTCAGCATGGCTTCCAGAAAGATATGCATCGAAACCGTGGATGGGAACAAGTATATCGAAGAAGCAGATATCATTATGTTTGAGGTTCTGGACGGCAGAGTGACGGTTCATACAACTGCCGGTCATATTGATGCCAGAGGAAAGCTTCAGGGATATCAGGAAAAGGTTAATCCTGTGCGATTTTTCGAGTCTGCAAGAGGATATCTGATAAATCTCCAGCATGTTTCGGCTGACAATGACAGATATATAACGTTTGACAATGGATGCAGTCATGCCCGTCTGTCAAGGAGGCGCCGCAGGGACTTTCGGATGGCACTTTCTATGTATCTTAACAGTATTGAGGTTTATGAATAAGCTTTTTAGTGCAAAACCAAAGGTTTTATGGTATTATAAAGTTTGGCTTAATTTGGGAAGATAATTGATCAGGATCGATATTCTCCTGGGAAAGGAAGAAAAAATGTCTGATGCAACACTTAAGCTTTCACTTCAGGAAGCGTTTAAATACTCTGATACCATTACAAACAGGGGCTACCTTGCCGATACAGGCATGACGCTCCGTGATATGCTGAAATTCGATTTTATAAAGCTGATATGCTTTCTGTATGAGATCGACGGAAATCCTACAGAGGAGATCGTTTTCATAACCCAGCATTTCAATATGCCTCTTACAAAGGAGCAGTTCATTTCGCTTCGTTATGATTACTGTATGAAAAATGATTTCATAAATACGGTTCCGAGATCTCTCACTTATTTTGTTAAAGCCGAGCTGGACGGCGGCATGAGAAGAACCATGAAGGGTCTTACCGTCTCGCGTTTTATTGTGGAGACCTTCAGTGAACTCGGACGCGAATATATCGCTAAGAAGTCTTCGGTCACAAAGCTCGCGAATCTTTCAAATTATTCACTTACACTTGTTAATTATATAACACAGTATGGCCTGTACAATTCAGGAAAGCCGGGTGAGATCATCACACCTAAGCCACAGAGTGATCTGGCGAAGAAGATGGATGATTCACCTAAGAAGAAGGATGATGTTAAGATCAGCAAGCCTGAGGATGATACAACTCTTGAGGATCTGATGGAGCAGCTGAATGATCTTGTCGGTCTTGAGGCCGTTAAGCAGGATCTCACCAACCTCATCAACCTTGTTAAGGTCAAGAAGCTTCGTGAGGAGCATGAGATGAAGCAGCCGGAGCTGTCTCTTCATCTTGTATTTTCGGGTAATCCGGGTACCGGTAAGACTACGGTGGCAAGACTGCTTGCGAAGATATATCATAAGCTGGGCGTTGTAAGAACAGGCCAGCTTGTTGAGGTTGATCGTTCAAATCTCGTTGTCGGATATATCGGTCAGACTGCGATCAAGACCTCTGAGGTCATCGACAGCGCTCTGGGCGGCGTGCTCTTTATAGATGAAGCGTACACACTTACCGCTCATAAGGACGGCAAGGATTTCGGTCAGGAGGCGGTTGATACTCTTCTCAAGAGGATGGAGGATGACCGCGACGATCTGATAGTCATAGTTGCCGGATATACAGAGCTGATGGAGGAATTCATTAACTCCAATCCGGGACTTGAATCAAGATTTAACAAATACATCTTCTTCAAGGATTACACCGGCGCAGAGCTGTATCAGATATTCCTTTCAATGTGCAAGAAGCAGGAATATGAGCCGGATGATAAGGCTAAGAAATACGTTAAGGAATACCTCGAGAGCAGGGCAGAGAGTCATGAAGAGAACTTTGCAAATGCGAGAGAGGTTCGTAACTATATGGAGCGCTGCATCTCGCGTCAGGCTACACGTATCGTAAGCCTGAAGGATGTCAATGCTGATACGCTCAGGACATTTACGCTTGAGGATGTGACTGAAGCACCTGAAAATATACATTAAGACGGTTCGAATATATATTTCAGATATATCGGATAAGGATAATCTGTCCTGATAAAACATTAATTCAGTTATAGCATGATCGACATGAGAGCGGTCGGTTTTATGACGGGCTGAAATACATGAGGCAGAGATGAGGCAAATATGAAATTCAGACCATGTATAGATATTCATAACGGAAAGGTAAAGCAGATCGTAGGCGGATCGCTTCGAGATGATGGTATGGTCAGTATGACGGATGCAGCCGGTATGGGTGATACTATGCCGGAAACGGACAGACCTGTTGCAGGAATAAGCTCGGCACAGGAAAACT
This sequence comes from uncultured Lachnospiraceae bacterium, assembly GCA_946544235.1. Taxonomy (GTDB): domain Bacteria; phylum Bacillota; class Clostridia; order Lachnospirales; family Lachnospiraceae; genus Eubacterium_Q. The sequence goes on from CAMNMC010000081.1 coordinate 11,004, forward strand.
TCGTCTCGGATCAGGACGGTGCCTTCTTCGGGGAAATGTACCGTGATCTGAATCTTCCGGGAGGGCATATCATACTTCTGAACCCTGCGGGGACTGAGGAATATGAGAAGGATATCGAGCAGGCAAAGCTTGCATTTTCCGCATATCCGGGAGGTCTTATGATAGGCGGTGGCATTACTGCCGAAAATGCTGAGAGCTTCCTTGACATGGGAGCAACTCACGTTATCGTGACTTCTTATGTATTTAAGAACGGCCGCGTCGATATGAAGAGGCTGGAGAAGCTCAGAAGCGCTGTCGGAAAGGACAGGCTGGTGCTTGACCTTTCGTGTCGGAAGCGTGATTCTTTATATTTCATAGTCACCGACCGCTGGCAGAAATTTACAGACGTTCCGCTTACGGTCGAAACGCTGGATATGTTCAGCGAATATGCATCGGAGTTTCTGATACATGCGGTTGACGTGGAAGGAAAGGCCAGAGGCATCGAGGAAGATGTCGCATCGCTTCTCGGGGGCTGGGGCAAGATCCCGGTAACCTATGCCGGAGGAGTCGGTTCCTTCGAGGATCTGAGGAGACTGAAGGAGCTTGGCCGTGACAGACTTGATGTAACCATCGGAAGTGCACTTTCGATATTCGGAGGCAGCATGGAGCTTGCGGAGGTCGTAAGGTATATTTCTGATGAAGCTGAATGAGGTCGTAAGGTATATTTCAGAGGAAACATAGACCTGAATGAGGTCATAAGATATATTTTGAGGTTGCATAGAATAAAAAAGTTGTGAAATATTTTTTTGATGAACCATAAAATGACAGGATGTTATCGTATGATATAATATCGTGATAATTTCCTCAGGATTGTTCCTAATTTGCGAATGACGATCATGATGCCATTTCGCTAAAAATACACACACACAAAATGGAAGAAACATGGAGGGTTAGCATGAGAAGATTTAGGAAAATAGCTGCTGTTACACTGGCGGCAGCAATGACTATTTCTATGGCCGCCTGCGGTAAGGACAGCGACAAGAAGGACAAGGAAACAACAACTGTTGTTACTGAGGCAACCGGTGATACCGGTGACACAGCCGATACGACGGAGGGAAGTACGGCAGATACAACTTCTACTACCGAGGAACCGGGTGAGGAGGTTGTTCTTGAGGATGATTCACCTTATTATGAAGTTGTTGAGGTTGTCAAGCTTGAGGATGGCATGGACATAGTCGATGTCGATTTTGAGGACAATAAGGAAGATGGTTTCACAACCTATACAAACGGCGGTTCCTTCAGCCTTGCGGTTAAGGAGAGAGAGCTGGTTGCAAGGATATCAAGATGCGGTACCAAGGATTACGCAAATCAGATCTACTGGGACGGTTTTTCGCTCAGTAAGGGCTGTATTTATACATATTCCTTTGACGTAAGAAGTGATATCGATCGTAAGATCGAGTGGAGACTCCAGATGAATGGTGGAGATTTCCGTGCGTACGCAGGCGATTATATTGAGATCGGAACTGAGACCAAGACCTTCACCTTTGATATAGAGATGCTTGAGGATTCGGATCCTGCACCTAGACTTGTATTTAACATGGGCTTAATGGATAATATGGACGGCGACCCGGGCGAGCATAATATCTATTTCGATAATATAAAGCTTGTTGTTAAGGATGCTTCAAATGCTCAGGAGATCGAGCCGCTTCCTGAACCACCGAGAATGAATACATCTCAGATCGGTTACAGACCTGATGATGTGAAGACAGTAACGATTTCTTCCAAGGTAATAAATACATTTTACGTTAAGAACGCAGAGACCGATGAGGTTGTTTACGAAGGCAAGTTTGGCGAACCTGTTGATGACACGGATACAAGAAACTGGCTGAGACTTGGTGACTTTTCATCAGTTACCGAGCCGGGTACATATTATATCGAGTCAGGCAGCAACAAGACCTACAACTTCACTATCGCAGACGGCGTTTATGATGATGTTTACGGCGCGGTTGTACGTATGCTCTACCTTCAGAGATGCGGCTGCGAGCTAGATAAAAATATAGCCGGTGATTTTGCTCATGAGGCATGTCATACAGAGAGAGCAACAGTTTACGGCGGAACCGAGCAGAAGGATGTAAGCGGCGGCTGGCATGATGCCGGTGACTATGGACGTTACGTCGTTGCAGGTGCCAAGACTGTTGAAGACCTTCTTCTTGCATATGAAGATAACGGCGAGAAGAGAGATGATTTCGGTATTCCTGAAAGCGGAAACGGTGTGCCTGATGTTCTTGATGAGGCACGTTATGAGCTTGAATGGATGTTCAAGATGCAGGATGAGGCAACAGGTGGTGTATATCACAAGGTAACCTGTCTCAACTTCCCTGAAACAGTTCTTGCGGTTGAGGAAACTGATCCGCTTGTACTTGCGCCTATTTCATACGCAGCTACAGGTGATTTCATAGCAGTAATGTGCGATGCATCAAGAATCTATGCAGAGTACGATAAGGAATTTGCTGATAAGTGTCTTGAGGCTGCCAAGAAGGCATGGCCTTATATAGATGACGGTGAGAAGCACGCAGGATATACCAATCCTGAAGAGATAGTAACCGGTGAATACGGTGATAAGAGCATATTCGATGAGCAGTTCTGGGCAGCAGTTTCTCTCTACAGAGCTACCAATGATGAGGTTTACAGACAGGCAGTTCGTGACTACTACAAGGACTACATGAGAGACGGTGTAGGCTGGGCTGATATCGTAACCTATGCTTACTACTCACTTGCTCAGGCTGATCCTACAGGAATCGAGGATATACTTGAGATAACAAATGCAGCGCTCTACGCTAAGGCTGACGATATCGTCAAGAGAGCGGAAAATAATAATTACTTCATGGCTGTAAGCGGCAACTATGTATGGGGAAGCAACATGGTTATGGCAAATAACGGTATGATCCTCCTTTTCGCTGCAAAGCTTACGGATGACAGCGCAAAGGCTGAGCAGTACAGTCTCCTCGCAAAGCGCCAGATGGATTATATCTTCGGTTACAATTCACTCGGATACTGCTTTGTAACAGGTTACGGTTCATTCTATCCACAGCACCTGCACCACAGACCTTCACAGGTTCTCGGTAAATCTATTCCGGGTGCGGTTGCAGGCGGACCTAACGCAAACCTCGAGGATTCATACGCAAAGGCTGTTCTCTACAAATCAGCCCCTGCAAGATGCTACGCTGATAATGAGCAGGCATTCTCATTAAATGAGATCACCATTTACTGGAATTCACCGCTTATATATTTATTGTCAAAGTTTAAATAAATTGATATACTTAGGAACGTTGTATAAATTAGGATATTCGTAGTCAGCTGAACAAGCTGGTATATGCTTTTTGAGACCGTTGTGGGTCTCAGCGCTTAACGATTCAGACACCGACATAGGAGGTGGCTGAGAGTTTAGCGTCCGTTAGGGGTACCCGCACGTTCGAGAGATTGTCGAGAAAAGCGTATGCCAGCTTGTGAGGCGTTTGTGTGGAATAAAAAAGTAGGTTAAAAAAGAATGATAAGTATGATCAAAAAACTATTTAAGGATGAGAAAGTGAGGTATCTGTTTGCGGGAGGATGTACCACCTGCGTAAATATTTTCACCTTCTTTGTTCTTCGAACAATCACCGGACTTGACAGAAATGTCTGTAACTTTATAGCAATCTGCTGTGCGATCTGCTTTGCTTATTTTGCTGCAAAGTTCTTCGTATTTAATTTTAAGCAGAACAGTGTACAGGGAGTGGTCCAGGAGGTAATAAGGTTCGTAGGAGCAAGACTCTTCTCAATGATGGTTGAGATCCTTGGTTTTGCCTTCCTCTGTGACAGCCTCCGGCTCGGAGAGCTTCCTTCTAAGATATTTGTCCAGTTCCTGGTTATCATACTTAATTATATTTTCAGCAAGATGTTTGTCTTCAAGCAGGCGGAGAAAGGAATATTTGACAGGCTGCTTGAAAACTGGTCAATTATCCTTGCAATGATTATAACACTTGTATTCATGCTGGTCACTATGGCTGTGGGGAAGGTCGGACCTTTCGGCGGCAATTCCTATACCATGGTCGACAGTATGCATCAGTATGTGCCTTTCTTCGCTGATTATAAGACGAAGCTTCTTGACCACGGAAGCATGTTCTATACCTGGAAGGTCGGAATGGGTGTTAATTTCCAGTCCCTCTTCTTCTATTATCTCGCAAGTCCGCTGAACCTTCTCGTTATTCTTGTCAAAAGAGGCGGAATTCCTACATTTATCTCTTTATTATCAGTATTAAAGATAGTACTGTCTGCGGGCAGCTTCGGGTATTATCTCTCAAGACATAAGGGCGGTGTTAAAAATACAACACTCATCACGGCCTTTGGAGTAGCCTATGGTTTAAACAACTATATGCTCGGATACATGTGGAATGTTATGTGGCTTGACTGCATAATGGTACTTCCGC
>CAMNMC010000082.1 GCA_946544235.1 uncultured Lachnospiraceae bacterium
AGGGTGTAGTATTTACGCCCTTTTATTTGTTTTTTCACCATTCCGGGAACAGTAGATGTATTATTCGAAATAACATCGATGATGGTGATAAGAAATATATTTTCATGATCTGTCACATGTGTAAGTATGACCGGGATGGCAGACAAAGAGTGCAGAAAAAATCGGGATAAATAAGTCAGGGGCAAATTTAAGGTCACTTGCTCCGCTGCATATCAAGATCACATTGGAGGGGAATGTATGAAAGGTGATAAGGCATTCAGTCTTCTCTATCCGAGAGGAAAAGAAGTAGAATTCAGGAAAATAGAGGACAGCGCGTATCACGATCTTGGGCTTGATGTGATAACGAGTGCTGTTACTTCGGATAAAAAAGAACAGGCAATTGTCGCTGATATATTGTCTTACTTAACCTCAGATCCTGATGTAACGAACTACAGGCAGGAGGTTTTCGAGGATATAAAGAATAATCCGGATATAAGAGCGAGGATAACTGAACTGTTTGATCAGATCGAGTTTGACAAGCAGTTTGGTACGGTAAAAAAGTCCAAGGATGAGGTTGAAGGCCTCTGGTTACTTATGCACCGGCTGGTTCAGTATCGTGATTATATCAAATGTGTCGATGCTCTGAAGGACTGTCTGAGTGATGAGAGGATCAAGTCTAAGGGTCTAAGGGATTATAAAACATATATTGATGAAGTATATGCCGATGCACATTTCAATGAGCTTAAGAAGGATTTGGAGCGACTCTCAATAGAGACCTCTGATATACAGAGCGTAACGCTGGGACTTAATCTTAATGAAAGGCTTGAAGCAGTCAGTATGGGAATCGTATCAGTAAATAAAAAGGCCTTTAAGAAGTCGGGTATCGTAAGTAATTTTGCGGATGGTATCGGCAAGGATAAGATCAAGGATGACAATGAATGGAACGGTGATATGCATTACCGCCAGATTGAAAAAACCAGTGGTCCCGGTTTCATGAGCTTCATGTCGGAGGCGATGAGGATGTCCAATCCGCTGCTCAGTTCCATGAGCAGAAGCACAACAGCATCGATCCCGCGTGATGACGGGCTTGCACATGTGCCGGCTCAATTCGATGCAACGCTTAATAAGATGCTTGACGTTATGGTCAAAAGCTTAAGGAGAACGCTTGATAAATATGCGGATATGGCCATATATCATATTTCGGATGTGATCCCTGAGTTTGTATACTATGTTCGGTTTGCAGAGTTCATAACAGGATTAGAAAATAAGGGCTTTAAGCTCACCAAGGCCAGTGCGGTCACGGGGGATGATAACAGAATGCGTGCAAGGGGCTTCTATAATTTCAAGCTTGCGCTCAGTATGTCAGACCCTGAGGATATCGTTGGAAATGATCTGGATTTCGATTCTGATCATATGATATATATCCTCACAGGTGCGAACAGAGGCGGCAAGACCACTTCGACACAGGGGATCGGACTGCTTTTTGCACTTGCACAGGGCGGTGTATCTGTTCCGGCGGATTCATTTGTATTTGCACCTGCAGACTGCATATTTACGCATTTTCCTGCGGATGAAGATAAAACCATGAATCTGGGACGTCTTGGTGAAGAATGTATCCGATTCAAGGAAATATTTGACGGTACAACGGATGAGAGCCTTATCCTTATGAACGAGACATTTTCGACAACCTCCTTCGAGGAAGGCTATTATATAGCCTGCGATGCTGTCAGAGCTCTTCTTACCAAAGGGGCAAGGACGATTTATAATACGCATATGCATAAGCTTGGTATAGATGCAGAAGAGTTTTCCAGGAATCTGGGAAAGAAGGCAGCTTCGCTTATTGTTAAGAGTGAAGGTGGTAATCGCTCTTTTAAGCTTGAAGTAGCACCTCCGGAAGGTTCCTCATATGCGTCTGATATAGCGAGGAAATACGGAGTTACATTCGATATGCTTACCGGTTCCGGCGAAAGCTAAGGCATATTGAGATCTTTCCTGTGATCAATGCTTACTATGGGAATGGTGTTGAGGATTGTAGTATAAAGGCGAAAGAATATGAGAAAATACGTTATTATCATTGTAAATATAATAATTATAGCTGCTATACTGATTTTCGTTGTTCTCTATTCCGGATTCACAAACAGAGAGTCCAATCGAAGGCAGATAGAATACTTTGAGAATACTACTGTCACTATGAAACGGGTTACGGAAAACTATCTTGAAGGCGAGCAGAGAGTCTGTGATGTCTGGGCACGATATATCAACAATAAGACCATGACGATGGCAGAGGCGGCCGAGTATATTCGTTCTTCACACGTGCTTGCACATACGTCTGCGCATCTGGTTTTTCTTGATACGCGTACGGGTCTTTCGACGCGCCCTAAACAAGGGACGACAGACGATTATACTGTTTCCTATGAACGTGTGAATGTTTTGAATGACATGAATTGGGGGGATGAGATCGGCAAGTCAGTTAACATCACCCGTACGTACACCAATCCGATGAACGGAGAACAGTCACTGGCATTCTGCAACACGATCACGCTATATGATGAAGAAAGAGAAGCTTCCATAGGAGCGGTCTTACTGCGTGTAATACCTATTTCAGAGCTGGAGAAGAAATGGGTTTATCCACAGACAGAGTTCGTGAACGCTGAACTGTCCATGATCGATGAGAACGGTGATTATATTCTCAAGGGTTACAGTTATAAAAACTCAAACTTTTTCGAATTCTACAACTCATATAATGATACTGATCCTGAATCTGAGAAGGAGTTGTTCGAAAGGATTACTTCATCGACAGGATCGGTCTCAATGATTGACTCGCATGGAAAGAAATGCATACTTGCATTTGCGCCTGTAGATGCTACCTGCGGATGGACTCTTCTGGGCTTTGTGCCGGCAGAGGATCTTAATGTGCATAAAGAAAACTGGCTGCTGTTCGGAGTCGTTTCTGCAGGGCTGCTTATCCTGTTCCTGTCAGATATATGCTACATGATTTTCCTGAACAAGCGACTTCAAGCTACAGCCAGAGAAGCAGAGTCTGCAAATAAGGCGAAGACAGATTTCCTTTCAACCATGTCCCATGATATCAGAACACCAATGAATGCGATTATAGGTCTTACTACCATAGCCGAGAAGAATCTCGGGGATGTAGAATCGACAGAGGAGAGCCTTAGGAAGATCAGTCTTGCCAGCAATCATTTACTGACACTGATCAACGATATTCTTGATATTTCGAAGGTGGAAAGCGGAAAGCTGAAGCTCAGTCCGCTGACATTTTCTATAGTGGAGACTGTTGAGAATCTTGTAAATATTTCTCAGCCGATGATCAAGGAGAAGAATCTTGAATTCAGTTTTCATATCAACAAGATGGAAAAAGAATATTTATATACAGACCAGCTTCGCCTGAATCAGATTTTTATCAATATTCTCTCCAATGCCATCAAATATACCGAGCCCGGCGGAAAGGTCAGTGTAGATCTGCATGAGGAAAACAGCACTGAAGACAATTGTGTACGTTTGAAATATGTTGTGGCGGATACAGGAATAGGTATGAGCAAGGAATTTATTGAGACCATGTATCAGCCTTTCTCCAGACAGGTTGACAGCCGCGTTAACAGTATCCAGGGAACAGGCCTTGGCCTTGCAATCACTAAGCAGATGGTAGACTTGATGGGAGGAACGATCGAATGTGAGAGCGAGCAGGGCAAGGGAACAACCTTTACTGTCTTACTGGATATACCTGTAGCTGACAGACAAAGGGAAGATATGAAGCTTGAGCCGGTTGATGTCCTGATCGTTGACGATGATGAGGTTATGCTTGAGACAGCGGTAGATACCCTTGAATCTCTGGGAGCTTCAACGGAACAGGCCTGCAGCGGTGCGGAAGCACTGGGAATGATCGAGAGGAGACATCATTCCGGCAAGGATTACGATGTTGTGATAGTTGACTGGAAGATGCCTGAAATAGATGGTCTTGAGACCATTAAGCGGATACGTTCAGAGATAGATGCGAATATTCCTGTTTTGCTTGTTTCTGCCTATGACTGGTCAGATATTGAGGATAAAGCAAAAGAGGCAGGAGCGATCGGCTTTGTAAGTAAACCGCTTTTCCGATCTACATTATATGATAAGATCAACGATCTGATCGGAAAAGAACCCAAATCCGTGGAACCGGAGGATGATTATTCTGACCTGCAGGGTCTTAAGATCCTTGTGGCCGAGGATATTGATATCAATTGGGAAATCATATCAGCTATGCTTTCCATGTTCGGGATCGATGCCGATCGGGCGGAAAACGGACGTGTATGTGTGGATATGATAAGTGCGGCGGAAAAGGGCAGTTATGAAATGATATTCATGGATATACAGATGCCGGAAATGAACGGGCTTGATGCGACCAGAGCAATTCGAAAGCTGGAAAATACTTGGGCAGCATCCATTCCGATAGTTGCGATGACTGCGGATGCATTTTCTGAAAACGTCACAGAATGTATAAACGCGGGAATGAATGGACATATTGCTAAACCTGTAGATGTCAAATTAGTCATAAAGGAGATCAGAAGGATCCGGGAAGAGAGGAAGCAATTATGAAAAAAATAATGTGTGGTTTTTTATCAGTAATGATGGCTTTGGGAATGACCGCATGTGGTTCGGAGAAGAAAGAGAAGACGGATGATAAAGGTTTTAAGCCGTCCCTTAATACTTCGACCAGCTCCCAGATCAATATAGCCGGCGGTTACGACAACTTTGAGGCTCTGGAGGCTGAATTCGATCGCTTCAACGAGTATTATCCAAATGTAGAACTGAAGTACACAAAAATCGATGACTATCATAATATGATCGGTACAGTTTTGAACGGAAATGATGCACCTGACATCTATGTCAATTATTCATGGATGTATGGCAGGGAGCAGTATAAATCATCAATAGAACATGCCGAGGATCTGTCGGATCCGGCACTGAAACTGAATCTTGATTGTATCCGAAGTAATATTATTCTAAATACAGATGATGGCAGGCTTCCGATGGTGCCGGTTTTCTCAAATACTTACGGTATGCTGGTCAATAACAGTATTTTTGAAAAAGAAGGGCTTAGTGTTCCTACGACTTATCAGGAGTTGGTAGCAGTGTGCAATACATTACGTGAAAAGGGCTATGATAATCCGATTATGGGCTTTTCAAAAGATGAGACGACATCACTTTTCACTCTGATGTGCTATCCTTTCTTCTGCGGAACTGTATCCGATGATGCAGAGGCTGTCAAAAAGCTTAATGCCCTTGATCCGGCAGCCGGTGAGTATATGCGGCCGACACTTGAGAAGATAGCGCAATTCATGAAGGAAGGCTGCGTGAATCTTGAAAACTGTGCAGAGATTGATAATAACTATGATGCAGTGATAATGCGCTTTTTTGAAGGTGATGTTCCAATGATGACAGCATCCGGTGATACAGTTTCCGGAACAGAGAAGCGTGAGAGCCGTTCTGAAGCATTTATCGCGGCACCTTTTAAATACAGCTTCGTACCAATCCCGTTATCTGATGATGGTGTTAACTTCCTTGATATGCCGAATCTGCAGTTCTCTGTTAACAAGGACAGTAAAAATCTGGATATGGCCAACGAATTCATGAAGTTCCTTATCACTTCAGAGGAACTTAACCGAATGGCACAGAAAAAGGGGCTTATGGCTCCGACCAGGGATCTGTCTTTTAACAGTATGTATGCTGCATTTGGGGAGGTTCCGGATTCAAGGATCCTATCGCCGGAAGTGTTCGGTCTGACGGAAGATGCTGTTAAACAGGTGAGGCAGGCTATTTATGGGGTTGGAACCGGTAAGCTGACCATAGATGAAGCAATTGCAGGCTATGGCTCTTTTGACCGGTAACGAACAGATGAACACAGACATGGAGCTGCGAACAGAGGTATTTGTTATTCGGGCTGTGACAGATTCACATGTATGACTACAGTCATAACCAATGAAATATGTTGAAAAAACAGGAAAAATACTTATTATATTAATGTGGGGAAGATGAAAAGAAGCTATTATTATAATAGATGATTTTAGTTGACATAAAGTGGTTTTTGGAGAAAGGCGAGGGGAAATGAAACAGTTTCAGATCAACTATAATGATCCTTTTTCTTTTAGAAGCAGATTGAAGGATTTTGGTGATATGTGCCGCAAAGCCGGCATGTCTAAGTATTATCTGCAGATCTATTCAGAGGATCTGGTCAAGGAGAAGCTTGAAGAGATTGGCCATATTATAGAGGAGGAGCTGCCGGAAGCAGAGTATTTCGGCTGTTCTTCGAGCGGAAATATAGTAAATGGACAGTTTTCCGGTTCCAGAGTTACAGTCATGGCGACAGTCTTTGAGAAGCCGACTACCAACTTTAAGGTTCTTCAGTACAGCTTTACTCCTGACAGCTATGACTCTGTTCGCAAATATCTCGAGAGAGAGGTCGAAGAAAATCCATGGGTTAAAGCTCTCGAGCTTTATATTACTATCCCGGGCTTTTCGACTACTCCGTTCTGTGACAGCCTTGTGTGGCTGAATCCCAATATTCAGATTTTTGGCGGTATCGCCTGTAGTGACGATATTTCAAGTCCTGATTCCTTTGTATTTTCAAAGAAGAACGGTTATAAGGAGCATGACATCCTGATCATTATGTATGGTGGTGAGGATTTCCATGCAAGCTCTCTTTTCCTGACGGGCTGGCAGCCACTCGGCAAGAAATACCGTATCACAAAGTCTGACGGAAACAGACTATACTATCTTGATGATTCTAAGGCTTTCGATGTTTATCATAAGTATTTGAAAATAAAAAATGATGATAATTTCTTCATGAACGCACTGGAATTTCCTCTTCTATATAAGAAGGATGGCATCGACATACTGCGTGTTCCTGCGGAGAGTAATGAAGACGGTTCACTCCAGATGAGTGGTGATATGGCTGAGGGTTCTGTTGTAAGAATGGGTTATGGTAATCCTACAACCATTCTGGAATACGGAAGAGAACAGAGCAAGAAGATTCAGGAGTTTCGTCCTGACATCATCCACATCTTCTCATGTGCGGCAAGGAGAACCTTCTGGGTTACAAATGAAAATGCTGTTCGTGAGCTTAAACCTTTTGGTGAAATTGCTCCTTCATCAGGTTTCTTTACTCATGGTGAGTTCATACGTGTCGGCGGACATCTGAATCAGCATAATGTTACTCTTGTTATTGCGGCTATGCGCGAGGGTGAGCCTGACATGTTCAGCAATTTTGAAACACCGCGCGAAGAGGAAAAATCCGACCGCGTTCCGATGACCGTGCGTCTGGCAAACTTTGTCAGTGTTGTTACAAGTGACCTCGAGGAAGCTAACCAGAAACTTGAGGATGCTAACGCAGAGCTGGCTAGACTAAATGAAAAATCAAACTATTTTGCGATACACGATGGTATGACCAAGCTGCTCAACCGTTCCGAAACTCAGAGACGTATCGAAGGAAGATATGGCTTCTTTAAGGAGGACCCTTCAGATAGTAAAGGGTTCGCACTTATTATGATGGATATCGATAATTTCAAGAGCGTAAATGATACCTACGGTCATCATATAGGCGATGAAGTAATCATAAAGCTCGGAGAACTTCTTAGAGAGACGTCGAAATCTATTCCGGGTTCATTTGCCGGAAGATGGGGCGGCGAGGAATTTATGTTGTATGTTCCGGGAACATATGAAAGCTTTGCCAAGATGCAGGCGGAGAAGCTGAGAGTAGCTTTTTCCGAGCTTTCCTTCACAAGTATCCCAAATCAGACACTGAGTCTAGGCGTTGCCGTAGTAAGGAGTGATGAGGAAGTCGATAAGCTCCTGACACGTGTTGACAAAGCCCTCTATACTGCCAAGAACGCAGGTAAAAATAGAGTGGATGTACTATAATTAAAATCGTTTATCTATATTGAGCATGAGCATATATTTCGAAGTATTGCGGGATTTGCGTAAAATCAAACAAATTCTGGTTTGTGATTTTTCATGATTGGTGAGACTGTCTGAGCGCAGCGAGTTTCGAGACAATCATAGAAAAATCCAAAGCGAATTTGTATTGATTTAGCAAATCTTAGCACGCTGAGAAATATATGCTCATGCTTATTTATTGGTTTAAGGATTATTTAATAAATGGTATTTTATACTCTGATCAAGATACAAAAATAAACCCAAATACAGGAGAGGAACGCATATGATATTCAAAGTTTTGAAAAAGGATCTTAAAAAGAAGAAGAGCATAAATATCATAATAACCGTATTTGTTTTTATGGCTACGCTCTTCATTTCGACCAGCATCAACCAGCTGCTCGTAACAGTAAATGGTCTTGATCAGTATTTTGATAAGGCCGGTGTTCATGATTATATGATATTTACCCTCGGAACAGTTGAAGGAGAATTAACAGACAGCGACAGGAGATGTATGGATTTCCTCGATGAAGAGAAGGAAAAGGGTATCATCTCAGGGTACGAGATGGAGAAGGATTTCTGGTGTAATGAGGGTGATGTGTATGACGAAAATGGAAGCAAGATTGAACTCGGCTCAAATGTCATCACCACGGTAGACAACAATTTTAACAAGCTTTATGATGCGGATAATAATGAGATCAACGATGTTGAAGACGGATATTGCTACGTTGTATCATCGTTCATGGATGCAACAAAGCTGAAGGTCGGTGACAGCTTTTATATCAGAAAAGAGAACGGAAACGGGCTTGATATGAAGCTTACGATCAAGGGACGTGTGAAAGATGCATCCTGCGGCGGCGGACTGATAAGTGTAAGCAGGATCTTCGTAAGCGAAAATGATAAGAAAGTTATTGCCGAAAGTAAAACTCTTGCTTATGCAGGTATGATCACTGTTGATACAATCAAGCATAAGACTTTTGTATCAGATCTTAACAAAACTACCTTCGCATATCTCTTCGCAGGTGATAAACAGCTTATGCAGACAGCTTACGTTATGGATGTTGTAGTTGCACTCTTTCTGTTCCTGGTCAGTGTAGGACTTGTTCTTATAGCTGTTCTGATTCTCAGATTTACCATCGTATTCACAATCAACGATTCCTATAAAGAAATCGGTATCATGAAGGCTATCGGTATCAAGGATAAGAAGATAAGAAAGATTTATATAGTAAAATATTCGATACTTACGATCAGCGGAGCGATCCTTGGCTTTATAACAAGTATATTTGTAGGAAATATGCTTACCAAGACAATCATGAAAAATATGGTGATCGACAGCAAACGTAACAATGTGATCCTCCAGCTTCTCGGTTCGGTACTGGTTGTATTTATCATAATATTCCTTGCCTACAGAAGTACGAAGAAGGTTAAGAAGATGAAGCCTCTCGATGCCATAAGAAACGGCGCAGAAGGTGAGAGATTTAAGAAGAAGGGAGCTCTGAAGCTCAGAAAGAAGAAGATGAGAACAACCTCATTCCTTGCGGTAAATGATCTTTCGGCAGAGTGGAAGAGATTCCTGATCCCGATCTTCACAACAGTTATTGGTATATGGCTCCTCATCATGCCGGCAAATACGGTAAATACACTTTGCTCAAAGAAGGTAGTTCCGCTCTTCGGTTTCCAGGAGTGTGATTATTTCGTTGATGACGCAGAAGCAGCCACAAATGCAATCTACCTGAAGGATAAGAAATATGTCTATGAAGGCATGGTTAAGGTCAAAGAAACACTTGAAGCAAATGGCGTTAAGGTTGAGAAGATATTTGATGAGATTATGTACCGCTTCAGGATCAGAAAGGGCGATAAAGTATATAACTCAATGGCTATGCAGGGATTAAATACCGACGCCACGAAATATGATTATTCTGAAGGAACAGCTCCTCAGTATAAGAACGAGATTGCTGTTACCAAAGCGGTTGCGGAAAGAATAGATGCACACCTCGGAGATACCGTTTATATAGCAAACGGAGGAGTTGAAGAGGAATACATCATAACAGCATTCTATCAGTCAATGAACAATATGGGCGACAGCATGAGGTTCCATCAGGACGCTGATCTTTCACTTGAGAATTTCAGCACAATGTGGGCATATCAGATGATTCTGGACGGAGATTACTCAGTCGCTGAGATCGAGCAGATACTGCAGGATAATCTCGGAGACGGTTACAAGGTTAAACCGATGCTTGAGTTTGTTCAGGACAATATAGGAAGCATAATCCAGGATCTTCAGCTTTACAAGATCATGGTTATCATAGTTGTAGCTCTTATAAATATCATGGTTATCATGCTTATGCAGAGAACCTTTATGACTCGTGAGAAGAGCAGTATAGCAACACTTAAGTCAGTAGGCTACAGTAACGAAAAGCTTATCCGCTGGCAGACCAAGAGAATGGGTATCGCAGTACTTATCGGAACTATCATAGGAGCACTTACTTCAGGCTTCTTCACAAATATTACAGCAGGAAGTATCTTCGGTTTCATGGGCGCAGTTGACGTGGAGTACGAACTGAAGATCGCAGAAATATATGTGCTTTACCCAATCATTCTTATTGTATGCAGTGTTCTGGCATGTATGTATGCATCAAGAAGAGTTAAGAAGATAGATGTAAGAATGATGAATAATGAATAATGATGGATTAAGAAAATCAGGATAATAATATCAAAAACTGATCGGCGGTTTGATCGAATATGAAGAATGGAACATGAAGTATAGTATATGAAATCGATCAATCGGATTCATAAATATCTATGGTATAAATACTGAATTGTAAATAGTATGGAGGATGAGAAAAATGGCAGCACTTGAAGTTAAGGATTTATGTAAGACATATATTGTGAATAAGAGACAGATTAACGTTCTTAAGAATGTTTCTTTCGAAATTGAGGAGGGCGAGATGGTCGCAGTAATGGGACCATCCGGCTCCGGCAAATCGACACTTCTCTATTCGGTATCAGGTATGGACAAGGCAACTGCAGGAAGCGTTAAGCTCTGCGGTAACGAGATCACGGATATGTCAGAGAAGCAGATGGCAGATTACAGACTTAAGACTATGGGATTTATCTTCCAGCAGATGAATATGCTGAAGAATCTTACCATCTACGATAATATCATCCTTCCGGGTTATGAAGCACATTCCGGCAAGGAAAGAGCAGCTATCGATGATAAGGCGAGAGAGCTGATGAATAAGATGGAGATAAGTGAAATCGGCGACAATGACATCACCGAGGTTTCCGGCGGACAGCTTCAGAGAGCCTGCATCTGCAGAAGTCTCATCAACAGTCCTGAAATACTCTTCGCAGACGAGCCTACAGGTGCTCTTAACCAGAGCTCTTCGGAAGAGGTTATGAGAATGCTTGCTAAGCTTAACGGTGAGGGAATGACAATCATGATCGTTACTCACGATAAGAAAAGTGCGGCAAAATGCAGTAGAATTTTATACATAGTTGATGGTAATATAAAAGGAGAGCTGGAGCTCGGAAAGCTCGCAGATGAGAACGGTGAAGTAACGGATAGTGAGATCCGCTCCCGCGAGCGCAAGGTTTCCAATTGGTTAGCGGAGATGGGTTGGTAAAATGGCAGACGTCTTAATAGTCGAAGACAACGAAGAAATAGGTACTCTTCTGCAGGATTTCTTTCTTGCAGAAGGGTATGATGTTTATCATGCAATGACCGGGGAGGAGGGTCTTGAAGTTTTTCAGGACGAGGGTGCCAAGGTCATTGTTCTTGATGTCATGCTTCCGGGCATGGATGGCTTCGAGGTCTGCAGGGCAATCCGTGAGAAGGAGGATGTTCCGATAATCATCGTCAGTGCGAAGGTTAGTAAGGAAGATAAGCTGAACGGACTCATACTTGGAGCGGATGACTATATTGAGAAGCCTTATGATATCGATATTCTTCTTGCCAAGGTTGCCGGTATCATGAAGAGAAGATACGGAACGGATGAGATCACTGCCGGAGACGTCCGTCTTGATAAGGTTAAGAGAACTCTGACTGTCAGTGGAAAGGATGTTGCACTTAACAAGACAGAGTATTCGCTGCTTCTCTATCTGATGGAGAATAAGGGGCAGGTTCTGGATAAGGATAAGATATTCAGTCATATTTGGGGCGCTGACAGCGAAAGCGAATCGCAGACGCTTACGGTTCATATCAAATGGCTCCGTGAGAAGCTTGAGAAGGATCCGAAGAAGCCTGAGCATATATTGACCGTATGGGGCGTGGGATATCGTTTCGAGTAATGCATAGATATTGTGTGTGATGGTAACAGTGAATACTATTATAATTAATATAGTCTGTGATGTGTAATGAGTATATAGAATATAATATGGTTGTATTGTAGTGATATTTATTGGTCACTCGTATGATCGGAAGAAACTATGGGTATAAAGAAAACACTTGGAATAATTGCTTTATTTCTTGTACTGGCTGTTATCGTGAATTCTGCTATAATTGCTATTTTTGTAAGTGAGAAGGATAACAGTCATAATGTTGAACTGAACAGAGTAAAGCATCTGGTAAGTGAATATGAGAAAGAAAACAGTGTGGCGGCAGAAGATCTGTCGGCACTTATTAGCTTTGCAAAGACAGAAGGCAAAAAGTTTGAATTTGATTATGTCCTTTCACTTGAGCATTCAGAATTATCCGATACGTCAAAGTTTGTGAACAGTGAATCAGGAAATGATGAGAAAGCAGTTTCATATTTTACAACAGAGAAGAATATCTACAGAGTGGTTTCCGAGAGGGCTGATGATCGAAGTGTTAAGAAGATGAGAACAACACTCTTTGTAACTGCCAATTCTTTGATATTTATTGCGGCTGTTATCTGTCTTTTCATGCATTTTTACTATCAGAAACGTATCCTTAAGCCACTTCAGAAGATGGTTGATATCCCTGCTGAGATCGCCAAGGGTAATCTGGTCAAGGAGCTTCCTGAGGTAAAGGGTAAGTATTTTGGCAATTTTAACTGGGGCATGAATATGCTCAGAGATAATCTTGAGGAGACCAGAGCGAAGAACCTGCAGCTTGAGAGGGATAAGAAGGTTCTTCTCATGTCGCTTTCTCATGACATCAAGACCCCGCTCAATGCAATCTCACTTTATTCCAAGGCAATCAGCAAGGGGCTTTACAGCGGCGATAAGGTGATCAGTTCTGCTGAGAATATCCAGACCAAGGTCTTTGAGATCGAGGATTACATGAAGAGGATTGTTAACGCTTCGAACGAGGATATTATCGAATTTGAAGTGCACAGGGAAGATGTATATCTGAAGGATATATTTGACAGAATAGAAGACTATTACCGCGACAAGATGAATCTCCGAAAGGTTGATTTTGAGATCGGTAAATATAGTAATAAGCTGCTGAACGTCGATTCGGAGAGACTGATCGAGGTTATACAGAACCTGATCGAGAATGCTCTTAAATATGGCGATGGTCATAGGATATGGATAGAGTTTGAAGAGTATCATCACGGAAAGACAGGTAGTACGGAGAGTGAAGCCTCTGATAAGAATCGGTCATCATTCGGTTCGGGCTATATAATGATCAAAATCAACAATACCGGATGCACTCTCGAGAAGAGAGAACTGGCAAATATCTTCGAGAGCTTTTACAGAGGTACAAATACCGGAAAACAGGAGGGCAGCGGTCTCGGACTTTATATCTGTCGCCGGCTGATGCATCTGATGGATGGAGAGATATTTGCGGATATAATTGATGGTAATGTAATGTCTGTTACGCTTGAACTGTGAAACGCGACCGCGGATGCGAAGCAGTCGGGCAGCATCACAGAATGTGATGTTGGTTAAAAGGTCATGGGATTGCCCGAGCGAAGTGAGGAGGGGGATTGATATGGAAGATGAATCATTAAGAGACTGGGCTGAAAAGAAGAGTAAGGAAATGAAGAAGGTTGCCAAAGGGATGATAGTTCTGACCATCATTTTTGTTGTGGCGATCATAGCAGCGGTGATACTGATATAAAAAATGCTCTGTCCGATATAGGGCAGAGCACTTTTTATATGATAGAAAACTGCATGGAACATACTGACAGTGGTATGTTTTGCTTTAGTTGATCCGGAATAATTATCAGTCAGAATATTTGCAGCTGAATCCGGTAAACTCAGCTGTGCAGTTGCCGACAGCATAGAGTCCCAGCATGGTTCCGGTGAAGCCTCCGGAAACCTCGGAAGAGAGATATTTGCTTCTTCCGCTGCCAAGATATATCTCGCTACTGTGATTCTGTGCAAGGGATGAATTGCTGCCTGCAGCTTCATCTGCTGCTTCACTGATTTCAGACGGAAATTGAACATAAAAATCATACTTCAGATTATCGGAGCGAATTATCAGTTTCGCTCTTTTTTTATTTGCAGGAAGGCCGTGTTTGATCGCCTCAGGTGTTGATGATCTCAGAACCGCATGGTTCACTGCGCACTCAATATGCTTTATTCCACCAATATTCAGCTTCAGCTGTGCGATTATGCCAATCTCTGAAGGAACAAGCTCAATATCGTAATGCTCATCCTCGTTCATGTAAACTGTCATGCCGGCTGAGGCATTGGTATAGAATGATTTGAGTGATGTATCAGTATTTTCTGTG
The DNA here is from genome assembly GCA_946544235.1 of uncultured Lachnospiraceae bacterium. Taxonomy (GTDB): domain Bacteria; phylum Bacillota; class Clostridia; order Lachnospirales; family Lachnospiraceae; genus Eubacterium_Q. The sequence continues at coordinate 14,550 of CAMNMC010000082.1, forward strand.
TCTGTTTTACCTGAAACGGAAGCAGTGTCTGATGAAACCACTGCTGTATCGTTTGATGGATTGTTTGTTGAGATGGTTATGTCAACAACTGCTTCCATCCTGAAATCCTTCTGTCGCATAGCTATAAAGGTTGGCGAATCCACATCGTCAAGAGTGATATCGGTTCCGTGAAGCACAGCCTTGTTATTTGATAACTCGTAGTTCTCCGGGTGATGATAGCGAAGATATGCCCAGTCGATATCCCAGGAGGTATTTGTAAAGGTATATTCCTTTTTGACTGTCTGCTCGAAAGTACCCGGAATCTCATAGGAGAGATCGGTGGTTCCGTCATTTCCGCAGCTTATATTTCCTGCGTCATCGATTGCAGCAGGAGTGAGGTAAACCTCGCGGCCGAGATTGTGATATGGCTCCCAGGTATCTATCTGTCTGAAGCCGAGAGTTACTATGTACCAGCGGCCATCATTGTTCTGAATAAGGTCTCCGTGACCGATGCCCTGAATCATGTAAGGGGCTTTATTTCTATTCGTAAGAATAGGGTTCTTCTCGTAATTCTCAAAAGGTCCCCAGACGCTTTCAGAACGTGCGTAGGTTACCATATGACCGTATTCCGTTCCGCCCTCGGCAACCATCAGATAATAGTATTTTCCAATCTTATACATATGCGGACTTTCAAGATATCTTCCGCCGGAACCCTTCCAGAGAAGCTTTGCGGCGCTGAGCTTCTTTCCTGATTCGATATCTATTTCACATTGAACGATGCCTGAATTGCCGTTATCATCGGTTCCGTTTGTGATGAAATAAGCATGACCGTCGTCAAAAAGTATCGAAGGGTCTATACCATCCATATCTATTTCAATCGGATCAGACCATTCTCCGTAAATATCATCCGTATATACATAGAAATTCCTGTTGGTGGAATTGTTATTTGTTACCATGTAGAAACGTCCATCGTTATAGCGGATCGTCGGTGCGAAAACTCCGCCGGAGCTTCGTACCTTATCAAGCTCTACCTGGCTTTTTCTGGTCAGAACATGGCTGATCTGCTTCCAGTTCACCAGATCCTCGCTCTCAAAGAGAGGAACTCCCGGAAAATACTGAAAGGAACTGGTTACCAGATAGAATCTGCCGTTTGCTTCGCATACACTCGGATCCGGATAGAATCCGCTTATTACAGGATTGTTGTATTTCATCTCTCTGCCCTCCTTTAAGGCTCAATAAGCATTTATTTTTCATGTTTTTTTTCACTATTTCTTTTAATATATATCATTGTAAATAATCATCAACAACCATAAGAAATAGCGATAATAAGCACGAAAAAACAAACAAAAAAGCAAACTCGAAAAATTCATGTAAACATATCCAAAAACAAGTGTTTTTATTTCCGGGGATATCTTATAAACTCGAGTTATGATGGAGTATTAGGTGAGAAAGGTGCTCTTATCAGAGGCTTGAACATATTGGTTATGTATATTAGTTCGGAGGAATACGATGATTAAGAAAAAAATAAAGAGAATAGCTGCAGGAATGGCTGCATTTATGCTGGCTTTCAGTATGACGGCATGCGGCGGTAAGAAGGATGAAGATAAGAAAACGGAAAGCACCAAGGCTTCGTCAGATACGGTAACCGAAGCGCCGAACGAGATTACGACCGAGGGCGGCTCTGAGGGA
>CAMNMC010000083.1 GCA_946544235.1 uncultured Lachnospiraceae bacterium
TTTCGTGTTGTTGGCGAGATATTTATGTATGAACAGGATTTCCTTTGCTATGAAAAAGAGTTATAATAAAGTTGTATGGGGATTATAAAGAAGGAAAATACGGCTTCTCAGGAACGGTTCATAGAGCGGTTTAAGAGGCTGAAATAATAGATTTAAGGAGGGTAACAAAATGAATATTGAAGAAAGTGTAAGAAGTAATAGTGAGAAGTTCCAGGCAGTACTTGATTCAAAGGAAGCTGCTATCAGGGAAGCATTGGGTGATCTGAGTGAAAAGCTGGATATCATTTTTAACGGTGCAATCATGGAGTACTGTGATGCAGAAGGCTGCGAAGCAAAGATCGAGGAAATATCAAACTACAAGACTCTGAACAGGATGATCACCGGAAAGATCGATGAACTGGTTAAGGCACACATCGAGGCTAAGCGTAAGGATATCGAGTAAAAAAGAAGTGAATATGGTAACTAAAATAGAAATAATTGATTTTTTGGAAAAAAATGGTATCAGACATGATGACAAAATAGTTGTGCATGCATCACTCCGTTCAGTCGGTCCGATAGAGGAAGGAGCCGATGGATTGATCGATGCCATGTGTTCATATCTGAATGAAGGACTGCTTATTATTCCGACACATACCTGGGATGAAGTTGTAAGGGATAATCCTTTTTATGATGTCAGAAAATCGGTCCCTTGTATCGGAACGCTTGCGAAGGCTGCCTTTCGGCGCACAGACGGCATCAGATCGCTGCATCCTACACACTCAGTTGTAGCTTTCGGAAAAGGTGCTGCTGATTTTGTAAAGGGCGAAGAACTATGCGGTTCACCGGCTCCTGTTAATTCCTGCTTGAGCAGATTATATGAGGAGAGCGGAAAGGTGCTTCTTATCGGTGTCGGACATGAACGTAATACTTACCTTCATTCGGTCGATGAAAGACTTGGAATACCCGATCGTTTAAATCCTGATCCATTTGTGATCAGTATAAAGGATTATGAGGGAAATATCATTCAGTCTCCACCGTTTCATACGCATTTTACAAAGGCATCAGATCAGTGTGTGTCAGAGTATTATCCGAATTATAAGGAAGCATTCGAATACACCGGCGCAGTAAAATACGCTGAGCTTGGTAATGCTCTGGTCTATATTTGCGATGCAAGAGGTATGACGGATACAGTTAAGCAATTATGGGAGAAGACTGATCATGATCTTTGTATCAGAAAAGAAATTATCCCGAGAGAATATTATACTGACTGATAAATATCAGATTATTGACTTATTAGTTGCACTCGTATATACTACAAAATTGGAGATAGCACGAATCTCCGGAAGCTTTATGCTTCGGTAACTGTTAACCCATGACGAAAAGGAGGACAATATGCGAAGAACAGGATTAAACAATTCAATAAGTAACATAGAGGCGGCAGTTGTCCTTAGTGTGTCTGTGGGGTAGAGAAATACTACTGTTTTTGATATACATTTCAGGATGACTAACACCTCTTTTGGTGCAGATATTACCTGCACCGGAGGTGTTTTTTTTGTGCAGATAATGAGCCAAGCGGCTGCATGCATGGAACATGCAAATGCAGACATTTGGTGCGAAAGAGGTTATTAAAATGAAAGATAGATTAGAACCATGCATCTATTATGTTTGTAAGGATGCAGACTGTAAAAAAGGATTTGTAAAGGTTGATTTAAAGAAATGCAAGAATTGTGCCAAATATCAGCCGCGTAAGAGCTCTTTGAAGAAGAAATCGGTAAGAGACAAACGGCAGAAGGACAAGGACAGGCATGATTCATGGAAGGTGTAAAAGATACGAACAGAAAGAAGGATATTTATGATTACAATATTTGGAAAATATACAAATGCAATAGTATATACATTTGAAAATGAGCTGTATGCACTCGACGATTATGCAAGAAAACAGCTTCAGATGATATGCAATCATCCGAGTGCAGAAGGAAGCAAAGTCAGAGTAATGCCGGATGTTCATCCGGGAAAGGTTGGAACCATAGGACTGACAATGACAGTAGGAGATTCCATCCTGCCGAGTCTTGTAGGAGTGGATATCGGATGCGGGATGACTATGGCCAGAGTTAAAACCAAGGGGCCTCAGTTCCAGCAGCTTGATTCTGTTATCAGAGAAAATGTACCTGTCGGACCAAGAATTCGTGAAAAAGAACATAAATATGCAGACAGAGTAGATCTGTCAGAACTCAGATGCTGCAAATGGATCAATGCCAGAAAGGCAAACAGAAGTGTCGGTACTCTCGGAGGGGGAAATCATTTCATCGAGGTGGACAGAGATGAGGATGGAGTGCTTTACCTTGTTGTGCATTCCGGGAGCAGGCATCTGGGAATGGAGGTCGCAGACTACTATCTCAGAACAGGTCAGAAGGAAATGCAGATGAAGAAGCAGGGGTATGCTCCTTATGAGATGACCTGCCTGACAGGTGAGCTTATGGATGATTATCTTCATGATATTAAGATCATTCAGGAATTTGCTGCTTTAAACAGAGAAGCGATCATTGATACGATCGTAAATGGAATGAAGTGGAAGACGGAAGATGTATTTACCTGTATCCATAATTACGTGGACTTTTCAGGAGTAGTTGACGGCTTGTCGGATGAAGAAATTAAGCCTGTACTGAGAAAGGGTGCGATCAGTGCGAGGGCAGGCGAGAGAGTTATCATTCCGATCAACATGCGTGACGGGATCATACTTGGTACCGGACTCGGAAACTCTGACTGGAACAATTCGGCCCCGCATGGAGCCGGAAGAATCTATAAGCGGTCAGAGGTTGCTGAACATCATACTGTATCGGACTTTAAAAAAGCGATGGATGGAATACACTCCATATGCATCAATAAGGATACTCTGGATGAGAGTCCTTTTGCATACAGAGGCATAGATGAAATTGCATCAGTAATTAAGGACACAGTAAAAATAGAAAAGATCATAAAGCCGGTATATAACTATAAAGCCGGTGGGCAGAATCAGTGATGTCCGGGGTAAGTAAATTAAAATATAAACAAAGAATATTTCAACGGCATATGTTATACTATGATCATGGATAACCAATAAACGATGACTTTATGATCATGAATAAATCAATAAAGTATGAGTTTATAATCATAGATAAAACTATAAAGTTTGAGTTTGTGATCATGGAAAAATAATAAAAAAGATGAGTAGCGGAAATGATGCTTGGGGAGGAGAAGGAGAACAGAATGGATAATGTTATGAATATCGAAAAGGGACGGATTCGTGCGATAGTAGATTCGCAGAGACGATTCTTTCTTACAGATAAAACTCTTGATGTCGACTTCAGGATCCGTCAGCTTATGAGACTGAAGAAGGCTGTGATCTCGTATGAGGATGAACTTACGAAGGCTCTTGCTGCTGATCTGGGCAGGGATCCGCTGGAGGCATATTTCTGTGATATCGGAAGCCTGATCCTGGAGATAAATGAGACAATAAAAGGACTTAGAAAATGGGCGAAGCCGGAAACACATTTCAGCGGTTTTCACTGCTTCCCGAGTGTTACAACCAAGGTTTACAAGATGCCTTACGGAGTCACTCTTATAATCAGTCCATTCAATTTTCCTATACTGCTATCACTTGGTGTTCTTGCGGCGAGTATAGCAGGCGGAAATACTGCAGTGATAAAAGCCAGTTCGAAATCGTCGCACTGTACCGAGGTTATGCAGAGACTGATTGCTGATATATTTCCGGAGAAATATGTGACAGTACTCGGTGGCGGGCATGATGTGGCAGATATATGCCTGGAGCAGAGGTTTGATAAGATATTTTACACAGGTTCGCCGCGGATTGGTTCGCATGTGATGGAAATGGCTTCAAAGAATCTGACGCCTGTCGCACTTGAGCTTGGCGGCGAAACCGGTAACTGGTGCATAGTCAGGAAGGACGCAAATATAAAGGATGCAGCGCGGAAGATAGCATTTTTCAAGTCGCTTAATTCCGGACAGATTTGCATAAATATTAATCAGGTGGCGGTTGCAGAGGAGATTGCGGATGATTTTGTCAACGAACTGAGCAGGGCCTTCTGCAAGCAGCTGGGAAGCAGTCCTGTCATGAATCCTGAGTATCCGCATCTCATAAATGAAGCGGCATATGATAAATGCTGTAATGAGGCTGAAAAGTACAGAGACAGAATAGTCTATGGCGGAGTTGGTGACAGAGATAAACTAAAGTATTCACCTACTATTATTTATCCCGTAGATATAGATGAAGAGATAGTGAAGAAGGAATTGTTCTGTCCGCTTCTTCCGGTGGTTACGTATAAGGATAGAGAAATAAACCGTCTTGTAAAGAAAATCTCAATGCGTGAAAAAGGCCTGTCGCTTTACATCTTCACAAAGGACGTTGCCTGGGCTAAAAGAACGATGCAGAGGATGCAGTTCGGCGGTGGGTGTATAAATGAAGTTTGCCTGCATCTGATGGTGAAGGGAGTTCCGTTTAATGGAGTCGGACATTCCGGTATGGGCGCATATCATGGAGAGTGGGGCTTCAGGGAATTTACACATCCGCAGACCGTGCTGGTAGGTTCTACAAGATTTAACCTGCCGATGCGTGAGCATCCATATAATAAAAAATGGAAAGAAAAGATGATTCATTTCTTTGAAAGATAGAGAAAGAATCAATATGATGGGGATATATTATGAACAAGTTAGTTGAAACAGACAGATTAAATATAGTTGAAATGACGGTGGACATGGTTATGGATGTTCACAGGAATTCATTGGACGAGGATATAAGAAGATTTGTACCGGACGAGGTTTTTGAAACACCGGAAGATGCAGCGGAAACGGTGGAGTTTTTAATGTCTCAGTATGGTTCTACGGACGGTCCGCTGGTCTATGCAGTCATTTTAAAAGATGGCGATAAAAATATAGGGTATGTTCAGCTCGTTCCGATCGGGGAAGAAAAATGGGAGATCGGATATCATATTGCAAAACAATTCACCTGCAAAGGCTATGCAACAGAAGCTGTATCTGCATTTCTTCCGGTTATGGCAAAAAAGGTCGGGATTAGTGAAGTGTATGGTATTCGCCTGCAGGAAAACATCGCTTCAGGACGTGTTTTGGAAAAATGCGGCTTTGAAACCTTCTTTGTCGGAGAGGGCGCGTATCACGATGGAGTATACGAAATAACCAAGAGCGTCTGGAAGATGGTTTAGGAGACAGCATATGAAAGAAGTTGAAGAACAGCAGGATATTGATCCTAGAGGCCAGATTTGAGGCACTTGCGTCGGATGACAAGACAGACGATAAGGAATATAAAGAATGTCTGTTTATTAATGGTGCCCTCAAAAGGGCTGGCTCGTGTCAGATATCGAGATGCCAGAGATGAAGTTGTTCAGATATTAAAAGAAAGTCTGTGATTTAATGATCGAGTCTAAAATGTAATCAAAAAAAAATTAGCACTCACCTCTTGACAGTGCTAACAATTAGTGCTATAACATAGTCAGAACAAAGGAATAGAGAAGATTCAGGGTAAGAATCCAAACGCTCCTTCCCTTGCTCATGAAACATATTATTATATATTTTTCTTGAGAAGGAGGAATGACTTATGTTGCTACCAAGTATTTTTGGAGAAGATTTATTGGATGACTGGATGGATTTTCCAAGGTTTGATTTCGGTGATGTTGACCGTAAACTTTACGGAAAACGAGCTGCACAGGTTATGAAAACTGATGTGCATGAGCATGATGACAAGTATGAACTGGACATCGATCTGCCGGGCTTCAAGAAAGATGAGATTAAGCTCTCACTTGAAAATGGTTATCTGCTTGTAGGTGCTGCCAAGGGACTTGATAAGGATGAGAAAAACAAGAAAGGCAAGATCATCCGTCAGGAACGTTATGCAGGTTCTATGCAGAGAAGCTTTTATGTCGGTGATGCAGTAAAGCAGGAAGATGTAAAGGCCAAGTTCGAGGATGGAGTTCTGAAGCTTACAATTCCAAAGAATGAAGCAGAAAAGCTTCCGGAAAAGAAGTATATAGCTATTGAAGGATAATAAGTAATTAACGGGATACCGTGGCTGACACCTGATTGGTGTGGCTGCGGTATCCCTTTTTCTTTTTTAGAGCATTATTAAATAGGAGTTTATACTGGGGCTGTTTCTGATTTTGAAGTGCATATTTATGGCTGGATGAACGATCGGTATTTTTGTATGAATATATAAGCGTTTCATTAATGATGTTTATTTGTTTGTATTTTACAAGTTATTATGTTATTATACATGAGTTAGAAACAACTAACTGCGACTAATATTAATACAATAAGAATATTGTGATGAATATTTGATTTTTATGTCAGCAGAAAATAAGAGGATTATTACGATAAACATCTATAAAGGAGGCTGAGATGCTTAAGAAAGTTAAACTGACAAAAGAAGAAATGAAGGATTTTGCAGAGGTTTTTGCATATTATAACTATGGCGATGAAGAAACTGGTATGATTCCGTTTTTTCCGGGATATCCTGACAGAACCAGATTCATAAATTATATCGTGGCTATGATCCGTACTGCAAATGATTATAATGCGGTATATGCAACCTCAAATAAAAAAGAAGGGATTAATAAGAAAGCATTATTACTAAGTGCTTTGGAATATGGTTTTGAGAAAATTTCTGAATTATCCGGCATATCTCCGACAGATCTTTTTGGTGAAAATCTAGAAAATGCATTAACAGCATTTGAAAAGATCCATACAGATTACAGGAATCTGCATGAAGAACTGGAAGGCCTTAGACATACAGACGAGGATGTAAGAAAACTGTATAATGAGTTTACTCAAGAAGCTATTCAGGATGTTTATGACAGACTGCCTGAAGATATAAAGAATAAGCCACATTCGTTTGAAAAACTTCATATTGCCATTGGTATTATGGAAGATTACTGTCATCATTATATGAATAAGGATTTATCTGATAGAGAATTAGAGTATATGAGATGCAGGACTGTTGAATTGACAGAGTATTTACTAAAGGGGTAGATTTATAATGGAAGTATTGGAGTATGGCAATTCAGGGGCTTCGGTTGTTCTGGTTCAGCCGGTTGGTGAACATGAGCTTTCAGGAATGGAACGAGAAGTTGATATCATACGTAATAATACAAATATAGATTTCGGGCTGCTTGCATTTAAGGTTAGTGACTGGAATAAGGAGCTGTCACCATGGAAAGCACCGGCTGTATTTGGAAATGATGACTTCGGTGATGGTGCTGTGAATACGCTTAATGAGATACTCAGTTACTGCAAGGACAGATCCAGGCGCTACGTTATAGGCGGTTATTCTCTGGCTGGGCTTTTTTCTCTTTGGGCAGCTTATCAGACAGATATTTTCAGTGGGGTTGCAGCGGCTTCACCTTCTATATGGTTTCCGGGTTTTAAGGAATACATGGAGGAGAATCCGATTAGAAGCAGTACGGTTTATCTTAGCCTGGGAGATAAGGAAGAAAAAACGCGTAATATGGTCATGGCTAAGGTTGGAGAAAGAATCCGTGATGCATATGAAAGGCTTCATGAATTCGGAGTGAATTGTGTTTTGGAATGGAATGCAGGGAATCATTTCAAAGATGCGGAAGTAAGAACAGCAAAGGGTTTTTCGTGGGTAGTGAACAATTAAGCGGTAGAATATGAAGTTTGGAAGGAGCTGCAGGCTTTCACCTCAGAGATATTTCTACGGGTGATGATGTAGAGGAACCATAGAATAAATTCGTTTAAAAAGATTTAATACAGAGTGGTCGAATTAAAAAACAGTTAAAGATTACACAAAGCATTTAAAATTTAAAACCAGTATTATTAAGCCATACAGTGAGAAAGCTGTATGGCTTTTTCATTTAATACAAACAGGCAGATTTTAATATTAAACAGCATGGCATTATAGAACAGCATCATAAAACAGTGGTTTTAAGTTGATAGAAGAAAGGACAAATCTATGAAAGAAACAATCATCAAAACAGACAAGCTTTCCAAGAGCTTTTCGGTAGGCGGAAGGCAGCAACATGTAATAAAGAATCTTGATATGGAAATATATAAGGGCGACTTCACCGTAATAATGGGGTCTTCGGGAGCAGGCAAATCAACTCTCCTCTATGCGCTTTCGGGGATGGACAAGCCGAGCCTTGGAAGTATTCAGTATTCGGGACAGGAGATCACGAAGATGAATGATGATCAGCTGGCTGTATTCAGAAGAAAGCACTGTGGATTCATCTTCCAGCAGATCCATCTTGTTGACAGCATGAGCATCATGGACAATGCAATCTCAACCGGAATGCTTACGGGGCAGAAGCAGAAGAATCTGAAGATCAAGGCCGAGCTTCTCTTCCAGAGAGTTGGAATATCCAAGGAAATGACAGATAAATTCCCTTCGCAGCTTTCCGGAGGTGAGGCACAGAGGTCGGCGATGGTAAGAGCCGTGATAAATGATCCGGATGTTGTTTTCGCTGATGAGCCTACAGGAGCACTTAACTCCTGTGGCGTGAAGGCTGTTCTGGATGTGCTGACGGATCTAAATAAGAATGGTCAGTCAGTGGTAATGGTAACTCATGATATCAAATCGGCAAGAAGAGCTAATCGTATTATTTACCTTCAGGACGGAGGAATCCTGGGCGAGTGTGATCTTGGAGAATATGTAAGCGGTGATAAGGAGAGACACGAGAAGCTTCGTAAGTTCCTCCAGGCCATGGGATGGTAATGATCGGCAGATCAAACAATATATGCAGCTTGACCTGGTCAGGCTATAAGATATAAGGAGATTTAAAATGATCAAATTAGTCAAATCCAATATCAGAAAAGACAGGGCGGTATTTACAGCGTTCCTTATGATCATCATTTTGTCAACACTGTTACTTAACATAGGCCTTTTCATGAAAAAATATGATGCTCAGTATGATGAGAAGAAGGAAAGGGCAGGCATCGGCGACGTAGAGCTTTTTGCAACCGGGTATAGTGATGAAGTGTCGGAAATACTGAATGGTATTTCAGATGTTAAGGACTATCGTTTATCGGACATAATCCGTTCGGAGGAAACGGCTCTTTCTTCTGAAGAGAGGAAATATGAAGAGAGCAGATCGGATGTGGTCATCCACTCGGTTGAGAGTGCTCACATAAGTCACTGCAAATTTATGGAGAGAGATGATTCTCTTTCTGGGCCTAAGGCATATCTTAATCTGTATTTTGCAACCTCAAAAGGGTTTAAGCTGGGAGATAAGATTACCGTAGAGGTGCCGGCACTTGAAACAAAGGAATACACAGTTGCAGGTATCTATGAGGACGTTCAGCAGGGAAATACCTTCTCATGGTGCTCAATCGCACTTGATCCGGATTCCTTCAGTGCACAGCGGAAGCTTGCAGAGGATGCTGCGAAGCTTGATATAGCATATATTGCTCAGACTGAAGCGGTCGTAGCCTTTGTGCCGGGTGTAGTTCATGATGATGGTCTCCAGACAGTTGTCAGCACTCTATACAAGGCTGATATTCCGACCTATGGATTCACTATGAAGCTGGCCAAGGCAGGCTATGTAAGTGTCACAAATATACTTGCGGCCTTTACAACTGTGTTTGCACTTGTGGCTATGATCGTTTGCTTTGTAATGATCATATTTACGATCAATAACAACATCGACAGAGATGTCAGAAATATTGGAGCACTCAGGGCTGTAGGACATACAAACAGACAGATCCAGGCGGCACTTCTCTTGGAATATCTTGTGATAGGAACTGTTGGATGCTGCATCGGAACAGCGCTAGCATATATACTGATGCCGGTTCTCGACAAGGGCATCATGCGTTCCGTAACAGGAATGTACTGGGAAAATATACTCTATCCTGTTATGAATATCGTGGTGCTTGTGGGACTGCTTCTTGCAATGTCACTGGTTGTATTTCTTGCAACACGCAGGATCAGAAACCTTCATCCTGCAACAGCACTTCGTTTCGGGCTTCAGTCAAACAGCTTCAAGAAGAATCCGCTTCCGCTTGCAACAACGAAAGGTAAGCTGAATCCGCTTCTTGCAGCAAAGAGCATGCTTCAGAACAAGGTTCAGAACCTTATCGTAGCAGGTGTAGTGGTAGTAGTAGCCTTCATGACTATATTTTCAGGGATCCTTTTATACAATACACGTGTGGATATATCAAAATTCCAGACGATAGTAGAGGGCGATGTACCTGACGGAGTTGTAATGGTAAATACGACCGACGAGGCCGAGATAAGCAGCATCCGCGAGGATATTGCGAGGATTCCGGGAGTCTCAGAGGCATACGGATATGAATGGCATAATATCAGCGTTGAAGGCAAGGCTACCTATGCTTTCTATACAGATCATCCGGAATATCTGCAGTGCGGAGTTTACGAGGGACAGATGTTCCGGGAGGCGAATGAAGCTGTTATCGGACGCCTTCTTGCCGAAAAGCTGGATGTTAAGATTGGCGACGAGATTGAAATCGAATGCGCCGGAAACAGGGCACGTTTCATAGTTACAGGCTATCAGCAGTCGGTTGTAAATATGGGTGAACGTGTATTTATAAGTGCTGAAGGACTGAAAAGGCTGGGGCTTCAACCGGAGTTCAGTGGTGTCAGGATCCGTGTCGAGGATGCGACAGAGGAGGCGGTTGATGATGTTCTCTCACAGGCAAAAGAGGTGCTCGGCGAAAGCTGTACAGGAGTTGATAATGTATACCGTTATCAGAGGAGTGGAGATAATCTGATCATGTTTGCGGCAACGCTGCTGATACTCCTTCTGATACTTGTAAATGTTGGAATCATCTTCCTTGTTATCAAGCTTCTTCTGAAGACTGTATTTATCAGGAAGGAGAAGGAGTTCGGTATCAAGAAGGCGGTTGGCTTCACAAGCCGTCAGCTGAGACTTCAGCTCGCGCTATCACTCTTCCCGGTAAGCTTTATCGCTTCAATCGGTGGAGCAATACTCGGATTCCTTCTGGTTAACCCGCTGCTCTCGGCAGTACTCAGCGGCTTTGGTATCGCCAGTGCAGATTTTCTTCTCGCACCTGCGCTGATATTTATAACTATAGCTGTGGTAGGAGTTTTAGTTTTCGGAATGACCTATCTGATGTCAGGAAGAATGAAGAAGATTTCTGCATACGAACTGATGCAGGAGTAATATCTATAATACGATCTCATACTTAATTTTCACATAAAGGACGAGTGGTCACGGCTGCTCGTCCTTTCATTTGCGTGGATAATGCTATAATAATGCATAAAAGATGCATAATATACACATATAATGCATAAAATTAACTGATAATGAATAATATCAATAAAACACTTGCATATTTAGAATGCAAGGGCTATAATCGGTTGCGTGTATTAACAGGTTCGTTTTTCGGCCTGTAAGATTTATGTATATTTTTTGTTTATTACCAGGATGAATTACACTTGAGTAAATCCCGATAATGTAAGTATTGATAAAGGAGACAGATAAATGATCAAAGCAGGTATTATAGGTTCAACAGGATATGCCGGACAGGAGATAGTAAGGATACTTCTCGGACATAAGGACGCAGAGATAGTATGGTACGGTTCTCACAGCTACGTTGGTGAGGATTACAGCAGTGTATACGGAAATATGTTTAATATCGTCGATGCAAAGTGTCTCGATGATAATCTGGATGAACTGTCAAAACAGGCAGATGTTATATTTACAGCAACACCTCAGGGCTATCTTGCAGGCGTACTGAATGATGAGATCTTAAATAACTGCAAGGTTATTGATCTTTCGGCTGACTTCAGACTGAAGGATGTTGATGTATATGAGAAGTGGTACAAGATTGAGCATAAGGCAAAGCAGTACCTCGGAGAAGCTGTTTACGGACTTTGTGAGCTGAATCGTGAGAGCATCAAGAATGCAAGACTTATTGCCAATCCGGGATGTTATACAACTACTTCAATCCTTTCGCTTTATCCTCTTGTAAGAGAGCATATGATAGATGTTGATACCATCGTGGTTGATGCAAAGTCAGGTACATCAGGTGCAGGCAGAAGCGCCAAGCTTGCAAACCTCTACTGCGAGGTAAATGAGAGTATTAAGGCTTACGGCGTAACAACTCACAGACACACACCTGAGATCGAGGAGCAGCTTGGATACGCTTTCCTTGCAGGAGCAGGAAATGTCAGCGGAAAGAATGTAGAATACGCTGATGCGGATATTTTTTCAATCGGTCAGAAGGAGCTTGAAGCAGGTAATCCGGGAGGAGATCCGGTACTCATCAACTTCACGCCTCACCTCGTTCCTATGAACAGAGGCATCCTTGCAACCTGCTACGCAAAGCTTTCTGATAAATACAGTTATGATGACATTAAGGCTGCTTATGATAAGTATTACAAGGACGAGCAGTTCATACGTGTACTGAAGAAGGGAGTTATGCCTGAAACAAGATGGGTTGAGGGCAGTAACTATGTTGATATCAATTTCGTAATAGACGAGAGAACCAATCGTATCGTTGTATGCGGAGCACTTGACAATATGGTAAAGGGTGCTGCAGGACAGGCTGTTCAGAACATGAACCTTATCTTCGGACTTCCGGAGAATGAAGGACTGCTGATGCCACCTGTATTTCCATAGGAATAGTTGTATTTAGAGATATATTGAACGAACAGTTTATATTAAATACTTCCGGATTGATCCGGCGGAGGAAGGAGACAGCATGTACTACCTCATAAAACAGGTTCTTGAAGAATGCAGTGCCGAAGAGGTTCATAAGGGCGAGTGGCAGTATGTAGTAGTTCTCTCACCTGAGGAATGGGCTAAAGAACAGAGCTCCTTTGATATCGGAATAGAGATGGACGTCAGTACTGCCGATATCCACAATACCAAGGTTGAAGTAAACTTTGACTCGCTGACCGGAACGTTTTTCGTGCCGAGCCGCAGGAATATAACAGAGGTCAGTTATAAATATGCCTTCGTTATTGATGAGAAGGGTATAGTATTTATCGATCCGTCCGGTGTTGTGGACAGGATGGTGAAGCGTATCGCCAGACGTAAGAAATGGAAGATACCGTGTCTGGAGCGATTCATCTATGACTTCCTCGAACTTATTATTTCCAGAGACCTCCGAATCATGGAGGGCTACGACAAGGAGCTTGATGTCATAGAGGACAGTGTCCTTGATGATGCGAAAAATACAGAGCTTGAGCGTGTATACGAGATAAGAAGTGATATCAGAGATCTGAGAGTTCACTACGAGCAGCTGATAGACCTCGGGCAGGAGCTTGAAGAGAACGAAAACAATTTCTTCAAAAATGAAAATACCAGATATTTCAGACTTTTCATCGATCGTATGTCCAGACTTCTTGATACTGCTAATTCGCTTCGTGATCATACGGTGCAGATACGAGATCTGTATCATTCACAGATGGAAATAAAGCAGAACAGGATAATGACACTCCTGACAGTCGTAACAACGATCTTCATGCCTCTTACACTTATCGTAGGATGGTATGGAATGAATTTTAAATATATGCCGGAACTTCAGTCGAAGTGGGGATACCCAATAGTAATAGCGGTCAGTCTGGCAATCATTATAGGAAGCCTGCTGTTCTTCAAAAAGAAGAAATGGCTGTAGCTGAAGCATCGGTTAATGAATAAAAATAATGTTCAGCGTTTGAAGCATTGAAATAAATAGTTTAAAAGATAGTGAGGTATGAATCATGTCAGTTAAGGTAATCAGCGGCGGCGTTACAGCTGCCAAGGGATATAAGGTTGCAAGTACAAGGGTTGGTATCAAACCAAAGGGAACCAACAGGGATCTGACACTTATCGCAAGTGACGTTCCTGCAGTATGCGTCGGAACCTTCACAAGAAATCTTGTTAAAGCAGCGCCTGTCATCTGGGATATGAAGATAGCCTATGATGTTAAGACTGCTCAGGCAGTAATAGTAAATACAGGTATTGCCAATGCGGCAACCGGTGAGAAGGGGCTTCTCAGCTGCCGTATGGAAGCAGGCAAGGTTGCCGGGGCACTTGGCATTTCCCTTAAAAATGTACTTACTGCTTCAACAGGTGTTATCGGACCTCAGATACCGTTAGATAAGATCTGTGGCGGCGTTGATGAACTGGTTTCAAAGCTTTCTGACAGTGAAGAGGAAGCACATGAGGCGGCTAAGGCCATCATGACAACAGATACACAGCCTAAGGAAATCGCTGTAAGCTTCGAGATCGGCGGTAAGGAGTGCAGAATTGGTGCAATGTGCAAGGGCTCAGGTATGATCCATCCGAATATGGGTACCATGCTTGGCTTCATGATGTCAGACGTTGCCATCGAGCATGAAATAGCACTTAAAACTCTGAGAGAAGTTATCGATGATACGTTCAATATGGTATCTGTCGACGGAGATACATCTACAAACGATACAGTAATGCTTCTTGCAAACGGACTTGCAGAGAATCCGGTGATAACAGCTGAAGGCGAAGATCTTGATATCTTTAAGGGAGCACTTTATACAGTAGCTGAATTCCTTGCAAAAAATATTGCTAAGGACGGTGAGGGTGCAACAAGACTTTTCACCTGTAATGTAAAGGGTGCAAAGGATAACGAGAATGCAAGGATACTTGCAAAGTCGGTTATCACATCAAACCTTACCAAGGCAGCCATCTTCGGAATGGATGCAAACTGCGGAAGACTTTTCTGTGCAATGGGTTACTCAGGAGCTGACTTTGATCCATATCACACCGATATCATCATGAGCAGTAAGAACGGTTCCATCAAGCTTGTTGAGAACGGAATGTTAATCGAATTCTCCGAGGAAGAAGCACTTTCGGTACTTCAGCCTGATGAGATCACAGCTGACTGCATCCTTCATGAAGGAGACGGACAGGCAACTGCATGGGGCTGCGACCTGACATATGACTATGTGAAGATTAACGCAGATTATCGTTCGTAAGGATGTTGTGTTATAAAAGAGAGATTTTTGATGATCAGATGCGAATCAGATATGTGCCGAGCGAGAGCAGAGTTGAGAGCGGCATATTTCAGATGAGCGTCGTACACATAAATAGATTGATTCAATAAGTATAAAGTGTTAAAGTAAGAAGGAAGGATTGACGAGACATGATCTACAGATATGAACAGGAACAAGAAATAAACTCGGAGGGTGATAAGATGGTAAGTAATGATTCTTTGGACAAGGTTCTTGCAAAGGCTCAGACACTTAGTGAAGCGCTCCCATATATAAAGCGTTTTTATGGAAGTACCATAGTTGTTAAGTATGGCGGAAGTGCTATGCTTGATGAGAATCTGAAGTATAATGTTATCAAAGATGTTGCACTTCTTAAGCTTATAGGTCTCAAGCCGATCATTGTACACGGCGGTGGAAAGGAGATCAATAAATGGCTTGGAAAGATCAATAAACAGTCTGAGTTTGTAAATGGTCTCAGAGTTACCGATGAAGAAACACTTGAGGTTGCAGAGATGGTTCTCAGCAAGGTTAATAAGAGCCTTGTAGCCATGATGACACAGCTTGGTCTTAAGGCTGTCGGAATCAGTGGTAAGGATGCAGGACTTCTCCAGACTCACAGAAAGACTTCTGACGGTAAGGATATAGGATTTGTAGGTGAGGTTATATCATCTGATACAAAGATTCTTGATACCCTTATCAAGGATGATTTTATCCCTGTTATCGCACCTATAGGACTTGGCGATGATTTCCATGGCTATAATATAAATGCGGATGACTGTGCATGTGCCATCGCTTCCGCAGTTAATGCTGAAAAGCTTGTATTCCTTACAGATATCGAAGGTGTATTTGTTGATCCGAACGACAAGAAGACACTTGTTTCAGAGATGAATGTTGCGGAAGCAGAAGAGTTCATCGAGAAGGGTGTTGTCGGCGGCGGAATGATGCCTAAGCTTCAGAACTGTATCGAGGCTCTTAAGAACGGCGTATCAAGAGTCCATATCCTTGACGGACGTGTTGAACACTGTCTCTTACTTGAGTTCTTTACCGAAAAAGGTATCGGTACAGCTATTCTTAAGGATCCTTTATTCTAAATCTGATATATATTTTATGAGAGACCGGTGCTTTTGTAACAGAGCACCGGTTTTTAAAGGATGTTTAAAGGAAATTTTTAAAATTCGTATTGAATAAATATTACAAATTCGTTACAATAACCATATATGCTCAAAGAATAGTTCTGATATTTTATGTTTCTTTCCGGATCGGAAAGGACGTTGGATATGAACAAAAAAATAATCAGATATGTGATGATATTTTCGCTTATCTTTCTGTCAGGCTGCGGAAGGACGAAGGCTGTCGTGGAAGAGAAAACAGCTGCTCTCGAAGGGGCTGCCGATACGGCAGTTTCTGACGAACGGAATACGGAAGAGGAGGCAGTATCGCCTGAAGGATCTGGTGGCACGCTGAAGGAGAAGAATCCGGATGGTTCGGATTATGATAACATTTCTTCTGTCAGAGTATATGTCTGCGGTGCGGTCAGAAATGAGGGAGTATATACGCTTCCGAATGACAGCATAGTAAATGATGTTCTTCAGATGGCCGGCGGCTATCGCGAGGATGCATATCATGGATATGTAAATCTTGCCACTTCTGTGACCGATGGCATGAGAATATATTTTCCTACCGAAGCTGAGATGGAAGAGGCTGTACAGAGCGATTCGGGTACAGGGATTTCAAATGAAGTATTTCTCGGTGATACTGATGGTATGGATAGGTCCGGAGCAGGTGATCCGATTGGTGGCGGTACGAGCAGTGATGGTGTCAAAAAGATAAATATCAATACCGCGGATAAGGCGGAACTGACAAAGCTTCCGGGGATTGGCGAGAGTAAGGCAGAGGATATCATAAGATACAGAGAAGAGCACGGTGAATTTAAAAGTATAGATGACATAAAGAAAATAAACGGGATCAAGGATGGTATCTTTGAAAAGATACGAGATCTGATAACTACTTAAGAGGTGTATGGGATGAAGAAGGTTCTTGTTGTTGATGACGAAAAACTTATCGTAAAGGGGCTCAGGTTCAGTCTGGAGCAGGATGACATGGAAGTCGATACTGCTTACGACGGTGAAGAAGCGATAAATAAAGCAAGAGAGAAGGAATATGATATTATCCTTCTTGATATAATGCTTCCGAAATATACAGGTCTGGAGGTATGTCAGATGATAAGGGAGTTTTCGGATGTCCCTATCATTATGCTGACAGCCAAGGGCGAGGATATGGACAAGATACTTGGTCTGGAATATGGTGCGGATGATTATATTACCAAGCCGTTTAACATCCTTGAAGTCAAGGCACGTATCAAGGCCATACTTCGTCGTAATTCCAAGAATGATGTATCGAAGACTGCCAAGGAAAATGTTATCGAGAAAAAGGGACTTCGTCTTGAACTGGACAGCAGAAGAGTATTCATTGACGGCAAGGAGGCAAGTCTTACAGCCAAGGAATTTGATCTTGTACTTCTCCTGATATCTAATCCGAATAAGGTTTATTCAAGAGATGAACTTCTTAAAACAATCTGGGGTGCTTCATATCCGGGCGATGCAAGAACAGTTGATGTTCACGTAAGAAGGCTCAGAGAGAAGATTGAATCCCAGCCTGCAGATCCGAAATATATCCATACCAAGTGGGGCGTCGGATATTATTTCGCAGATTAAATGACTGAGTCGGAAGGCTCCGGGAAATGGCGGTAATCATAAGTGTCGAAGCTTTCAAATCTTCAGAAAAAAAATGTTGATGATATATATGCCGAGGTCATGAAGAGAAAGGAACTGATGGAGAAAAACGATATCAGTTCCTGGTCTTTGCCCGGTATTTCTGTGAAGAGAGAGACTATAGGTGATACTCTCTGCTTTTTTTTGATGCCTGAGAATTTCAACGGCACATATATTTATTATATTTATGACAGTGATTACAGTCTGCCGATCGTCAGAGAAGAGTATGAATTTGCTGCCACTCTTGGTCTGGAAACAGGAATGTGCGTATGTATACCGATGTATCCGCTTGCTCCGGAGAAGGGCTGTAAGGATGTATTTGACAGTCTCGCGGCTGTTTATGATAATCTGCTCCACAAAAAAAATATACCTCACATTATTCTGACGGGTAACGGGGTAGGAGCAGGAATAGCAATGTCATTAACCATGCAGGTGTGGAAGATCGGGCTTCGAGCGCCTGATAAGCTGGTTCTTCTTTCACCTGAGCTGGATGCAGAGTTCTTTGATAAGAGATTAGAGCATGAACTGATGTCAGAGTATTTTGATGATGGCATCTATTTCAGCGAAGGAATGAAGGAATATATTAATAAATACTGGGTTGGAGAATATGCGGCAAGAACCGAGTTCACCAGTCCGATATATGAGGATCTGCGTGATCTCTGCAGACATCTTATCATTATTTCCGGGACTGAGGATATTTATAACTGCTATGCCAGAGAGCTTGCCGATAAGGCGGAAAATGCAGGACTTGAGGTGAGCTTCTTCGAGTTCCCGAGGATGCACCATAAATTCTTTCATGATAAGAATCTGGATGAGGCTCTTCATGCCAGAAAGGTTGTCGCCGATCTGATGACGGATGACAGCAGCAGGATCATCAATCAGTACATGTATGAGGTTAAGGAGCGTGGAGAATTCTCCAATAAATATCCGGAGATATTCAAGGATAATGAAGCTACCAGATATCTCGTGCATAATCGTATTTCCTATGAAAAATATAAAAAACACAGTGATTATATAAATATCGTCAGAGCTGCAACATATAAGAGCTTTGATGACGAGGTCAGAAGGTTCATACTCGAGTATCCGAACGGCACGGTGGTATATCTTGGCTGCAGTCTGGATACAATGTTCAAGAGGATGGACAACGGAAGAGTAAACTGGTACAATCTCGATACGCCCGGCAAGATTTCAATCAGAAGGCTGTATACGAGAGACGGAGAGAGAGAGCATACCATCGTTAAATCAATCGATGATATGAGCTGGATAGACGAGATCAAATGTGATATCGGTTTTGGCCTGCTCTTTGTCTGCAGGGATTTCTTCCAGTATAAAAATTCAAAAGAAGTAAGCCGGTTTATCGACAAGCTGTATCATAAATTCCAGGGTGCTCAGATAGTATTTAACGCACCGACTCATGGGGCTATGGTTTCGAGCAACAGATACAGCAGGAACAATGATGTCGATTATAAAAAATACAGGCTGTATATCAAGGATCCGGTTAGAGACATCTCCATGTGGAATGTGGCATATGAAGTGATCAGTGCTACTTCGGTATTTAATAATATTAATCCGTCAAGAAAATGGAAGACCTCGACCAGACTTAAGTTCAGATATAATGCGATAAAAGAGAGTAATAAGATCATCAGACTGAGGATGGGCGCCGAGCGGTATCAGATATTCCGAGACGGTCAGCTTATCAAAGTTTAATACGATAATGACAGAGCGGCTTGGAAACACTAATGATCGGGCCGTCATGATCAGATAAAAGGGAGGAAAAAGATGGAAAAAAAGATCATGCTTGGTAATCAGGCGATCGCAAGAGGAGCATATGAAGCGGGTGTTAAGGTATCCTCTGCATATCCGGGTACACCAAGTACAGAAGTCAGTGAGTACCTGGTAAAATACGAAGGAGTTTATGCTGAGTGGGCACCGAATGAAAAGGTTGCAACTGAGGTTGCTGTTGGTGCATCTATGTCAGGCGTAAGAGCTATGTGCGCAATGAAGCATGTTGGTGTCAACGTTGCTGCCGATCCGCTTTATTCGGTATCATACGTCGGAGCAAATGGCGGACTTGTTATGATAGCTGCCGATGATCCGGGACTTTACAGTTCACAGAATGAGCAGGATACAAGACGTGTTGCGAGAGCAGCCTGCGTTCCTGTTATTGAGCCTTCTGATTCTGAGGAGGCAAGATATTTTACAAAGAGAGCATTTGAGATATCTGAGGAGTATGATACTCCTGTTATAGTACGTACAACCACAAGACTTGCACATTCTCAGGGACTTGTTAACCTTGAGGAGAGAGTAGAACCTGAAGATAAGCCATACGAGAGAAATCCTGCAAAGTTCGTTATGATGCCGGGTAATGCAAAGGGAAGACATCTCGTTGTTGAGGCACGTACAAACCGTCTGATCGAGGATGCATGTACGATCGATATTAACAAGGTTACATATAATGATACCAAGATCGGTGTTATCACCAGCGGTATTCCTTATCAATATGTTAAGGAGGTTCTTCCGAACGCATCAATCCTTAAGCTCGGACTTGTTAATCCACTTCCTAAGAAGCTGATCGAGGAGTTTGCTTCAAAGGTTGAGACTCTTTATATCGTAGAGGAGCTTGAGCCTGTTATCGAGGAACAGGTTAAGTCATGGGGCATCAAGTGCATAGGTAAGGAAATATTTACGATTCAGGGTGAATACAGTGCAAATATGCTTCGTAAGGCTATCCTCGGTGAGACAGTAGAAGCTGATGATGCAGCGGCTGTTCCTATGAGACCGCCTATTCTTTGTCCTGGATGTCCTCACAGAGCTACATTCTCAGTACTTAAGAAGCTTAAGATTCATGCTTCAGGCGATATCGGATGTTATACACTCGGTGCGGTTGCTCCGCTTAACGTTGTTGATACTACACTCTGTATGGGTGCCAGCATCTCAATGCTTCATGGTATGGAGAAGGCTAAGGGCAGTGAGTATGTCAAGAACTGGGTTGCTGTTATCGGAGATTCAACCTTCATGCATACAGGTGTTAACTCACTTATGAATATGGCTTATAACAAGGCTACAGGTACGGTTATCATCCTTGATAACTCTACTACAGGTATGACAGGCCACCAGGATAATCCTGCTACAGGTAAGACTCTGAGTGGTGAAACAACACTTGCGATCGATCTTGTTAAGATCTGCGAGGCTATGAATATCAAGCATGTTACAGTTGTTGATCCTTATGACCTTGAGAAGTTTGAAGAGGTTGTTAAGACTGAGGTTGCAAGAGAAGAGCTTTCGGTTATCATCGCTCAGTCACCATGTGCACTCCTTAAGGAATATGTTCCTGCAGGAAAGTGCTACGTTGATCCTGAGAAATGCCGTAAGTGCGGTAAGTGCCTGATCGCCGGCTGTCCTGCCATCAAGAAGGACAAGGAAACAGGTAAGGCAATCATAGATGATACTATGTGTAATGGCTGCGGACTCTGCATGAAGAATTGTCCGTTTGAAGCTATTTCACTTAAGAAGAGAGGTGAGTAATATGGCAGTAAAGAATATAATGATAGTCGGTGTAGGCGGACAGGGAACACTTCTTACAAGCCGTATTCTCGGAGGACTTGCACTTGATGCCGGATATGATGTTAAGCTTTCTGAGGTTCACGGAATGGCTCAGAGAGGCGGAAGCGTTGTAACTTATGTAAGATATGGTGAGGATGTTGCAGAGCCTATAGTAGAAGAAGGATGCGCAGATGTGCTTATCGCATTT
Organism: uncultured Lachnospiraceae bacterium; assembly: GCA_946544235.1. Classification (GTDB taxonomy): domain Bacteria; phylum Bacillota; class Clostridia; order Lachnospirales; family Lachnospiraceae; genus Eubacterium_Q. The sequence goes on from CAMNMC010000083.1 coordinate 21,458, forward strand.
GAGAGACTTGAGGCGAAGCGTTATGCTCACTTCCTCAAGAAGGACGGAGTTATAATCATAAATGATCAGCGTATCGATCCGATGCCGGTTATCACAGGTGCTGCAGAGTATCCTGAAGGCATAATCGAGGAGCTTTCATCAAAATATAAGGTTTATTCGATCGATGCCATGGAGAAGGCTAAGGAGATCGGAAATACAAGAACCTTCAATGTTATCGTTCTCGGTATGGCTGCAAAGCATATGGATTACACAGTAGAGCAGTGGGAGAACGTGATAAGAAATACAGTTCCTGCGAAGACAGTTGATATTAATCTTAAGGCTTTTCATGCAGGATTTGAATCTTAAAGCTAATGTAACAAGCCATGCACAATAAAAATATGAGGTACAGTGGGATATGCTTGCATACCAATCTGTACCTCATATTTTTGTTGTATACGGCGCCTACGGCGATGGTTCTTGATTCACGAAGTGGATCAAGAACAGGGCATGGCTTGTTCTAACTGTTGTTTTCCTCAGCAACGAGGTTAACTGTTCCGTACATCTCACGGAGCTTTGGTTTTTCAATCTTACCGGTTGCGTTACGAGGAACGTCTGCGAAGATGATCTTACGAGGTCTCTTATATCTCGGAAGATCAAGGCAGAACTCGTTGATCTCTTCCTCGGTTGCAAGCTTGCCCTTCTTAAGCTGCACGATGGCAGCTGAGATCTCACCGAGTCTCGGATCACCGATACCGATAACTGCAACGTCCTGGATCTTTTCATTCTTCATCATGAAGTCTTCAATCTGAACAGGATAGATATTTTCGCCACCGCTTATGATAACGTCCTTCTTACGGTCAACGAGCCAGATGAAACCATCCTCATCAAGCTTGGCCATATCACCGGTGAAGAGCCATCCGTCCTTAAGGCATTCTTCCGTAGCCTTTCTGTTGTGATAGTAGCATTCCATAACGCCCGGACCCTTAACGGCAAGCTCGCCGACTTCACCCCTGGCAACTTCATTTCTGTCTTCATCAACTATCTTGGTTTCCCAGCCGTAGCCCGGAACACCGATAGCACCAACCTTATGTATATTTTCGACACCGAGATGAACGCAGCCTGGTCCGATAGACTCTGAGAGACCATAGTTTGTATCATACTGGTGGTTAGGGAAGATCTTCTTCCATCTTGCGATAAGGCTTGCAGGAACAGGCTGAGCACCGATGTGCATGAGTCTCCACTGATCAAGCTCATAATCGTCTTTATTTAACTGACCGCTTTCAAGAGCAATAAGGATATCCTGTGCCCATGGAACAAGCAGCCATACTATAGTGCAGTGCTCACGGCTTACTGCATCAAGAACGTATTCAGGCTTGGTTCCCTTAAGCAGAACAGCCTTGCTTCCTGAAATAAGGCTTCCGAACCAGTGCATTTTCGCACCTGTATGATAGAGTGGAGGAATGCAGAGGAAGACATCATCATGTGTCTGTCCGTGATGGTTCTGCTCAACCTTGGCTGAATGTGAGAGGCTTCTGTGCTTATGAAGGATAGCCTTAGGGAAGCCTGTGGTTCCTGATGAAAAATATATTGCTGCATAGTCATCATCTGTAAGAGTGATGTCAGGTGATACGCTGCTGCAGTTTACTGTAAGCGCTGTGTAATCCTCTGCGAATGAAGGACAGCCTTCACCAACATAGAGGAGGCTTACCTTGTTTGAAATTTTGTCAGCGATTGACTCGATACGGCCGATAAATTCAGGTCCGAAGATAAGAATGTCAACCTCAGCAAGCTTTGCACAGTATTCAATCTCGTCTGCGGTATATCTGAAGTTGAAAGGAACTGCGATGGCACCGGTCTTAAGTACACCGAAGTAGATAGGAAGCCACTCAAGGCAGTTCATAAGAAGTATTCCTACTTTGTCATTTTTCTTGATACCTCTTGAAAGAAGAAGATTTGAAAAACGGTTTGCCTTCTCGTTGAAGACGCTCCAGGTAATCTCTCTCCTGTATGGTTCAGCCTCACTTGGCTGCATAAGTTCATATTCCTTCCATGTAACTCTTCTTTTTTCTTTGATCGCCGGATTGACTTCGACGAGAGCTATCTCATCGCCGTATTCTCTGGCGTTTCTCTCAAGTAAATCTGTAATAGGCATTTTTTACTGTCTCCCATATTTTTATTTTCTGTGGCGGATGTGCCGCCGACAATACACTCATTATATCACATTAACGCTTTAATGCAATGAAGTTTTAAGCATAATAACAAGCCATGCATGACGAAAAAATATAAATCACAGATTGGATGTTACTTTGCACCAACATCATGTTCCATGATGTTGCCCGGCTGTTTCACAGCCGCGGCCGTGTTTCACACGACGTGTCCTGTGCCATATCACTTCGTGATATGCAAGACTTGCGTAGCAAGTCTTGGTTCTGCTTTGCAGAACGCATCTGTCCTGCGGACAGACTC
>CAMNMC010000084.1 GCA_946544235.1 uncultured Lachnospiraceae bacterium
GACAGTTTTTCCGTATCAGAGGCTGATGGCAACAGATATTACTTTGGTTCTGATGGCAAGGCTGTAACAGGCTGGCAGACCATTAATGAGTGTATATATTATTTCAATGAGGATCACGTTGCGCAGATCGGTTTCCAGACTATAGATAATGACATATATCTCTTTGATGAGTATGGAAGAGCTAAGATTGGATACTACAGCTATACTGACGAAACGGATAATGTGAAATATTACTATTTCTTTGGTGAAGACGGAAAATCCCTGTCCGGAAAAATAGATATACCTGAAAGAGATCACGCATTTTACTATAAGGGTGACGGAACCATATACATGAATGAATTCGTAACTGAAGAGGATGGAACCCTTTATTGGACCAATAGTGGCGGAAAAGTCTGCAAGGATAGCTGGAGAAATATTGCTAAAGCTGATTTTGGTATCGATGATCCTGAGCAGGGTTATTACGTTCATTGCGATCCGCAGACCGGTGCTGTATCACAGGGGCTTACAACCTTTGACAGATATGATGATAAAACAGACACCTATGTGACCTGTACATATTTTCTGGATAAGGATGCTGAACGTGGATACAGGATGGGATTTGTTGAGGATGCCGATGGCAATACCTATTATATGGAATCAGCCGATGGTGTAGGATATATGTATAAGGGATACTTCTGTGATATTGAAAATCAGAAGGTATATTACTTTGATCCGGAAACAGGTATCCTGAAAAAGGGCGGAACAGTTTCAATCCCGGGAACATCTATTGAGATACCTGTAGCTGATAATGGCGAAATGGATTATATGGCTGCATCAGTTATACAGGAGGATGATTCATACATAACGAGACTTATCAGATATTCTCTGTCACAGATGTTCAAGCCTTACGGAAAGCCAAGCTATTCCAAGGATCTTATGATAGATCTTAATGATGTTCCAAAGTATAATTGCTCGGGATATGTTATCAGGATGTATGCCGAAGTCAATCGTAATAATGATGGTAATCTGGTTGATATCTTTAAGATTAATGGTGTAAAAAATAATGATCTTGTACTGTTCTGTGATCTGACGGATGATCTGTCTGAGGCATCAACCGGAGACATTATATTCTACAACTGTGATGAGTGTGACAAATTCCTTGAAATCGCCGAAGATGCAGGTACAGGCAAAACATTTATGATTGATGATGACGGCGATGGCGTATGTGACAGAAAACATGAGGACATAGTTCTGGGAGACCGCCATGCACATGTTCATCACCTAGGAATTTATATAGGGAACGGTATGATGATACACGCTGCAAATAACAGGGGCGTTGTTATCCAGCCGCTTAGTGAGATGGCAAATTCAAAAACAGTTACTTTGTTTGGGTATGGAAGTATCAAAGAGGAGTATTTACCGGGGCAGGAATAATGATCATAAAAGGCGTGGTAACCAGTAATGCTTAACAAAATTAAAAAAATGATAAAAAAGATACCGGCGAAGGGAGATCTGATATATACAGTAGGAGCTACTATGCTGCTGCAGTTCTGTATGCAGATAGTATTGTATCCTCTTATAAACAAGATCAAAGGCGCCGAGTTTACGGGAGATGTACTTTTCTATATTGGTATCATATACATTGTGCCACAGGCGATAGCATCTTCAATGTCCAATATCAGATTGGTTTCCAGAAAGGTACTGGACGATATCAATGGAGAATTTGTTCCTCTGGTAGGCGTATTGTCCGTTATCTCCGGTTTCATATGTTTCATAATAACGCTATTCTTTAACTGCAGCCTCAGTTTTTCTCTGGTATATGGCCTGTATGCCATTATATATACGGTGAGAGTTTATCTGCAGGTTGAATACAGACTTACTCTTAGATTCAAACAGTATTTTATCAACTATGTTATACTCAGTCTGGGATATATGGTCGGATTTGTTGTTTTCCTCTATGTTCCGTACTGGCTGATAATCTTTATTGTAGGTGAGGTTTTTGCTACTGTTCATTCGCTTACACAGACAAAGATAAAGTCCTATTCGATCTCAAAGGACAGTATCAGGTATATCATAAGAAATACGATGATCGTAATGATCGCTATATTGATCAGGGATAGTGTTAATCAGTTTGATAAGGTTATACTGAAGATAATGGTTTCTTCAGAAACGGTTACTAAATTCAATGCTTTGTCACTGATAGGAAAATCTATTCAGATGCTTGTCGGACCTATAAATACTCTTATGCTGACTTATCTGTCAGCTAAGGATAAGAAGATCAGTGCACCGACACTCAAGAAAATGATCAAGGTTACAATAGTGATGGGTATTGCAGCGATGGCCGCGTGTGAGATACTTACACCGATTTATGCATATCTGTTCTATGGAATATCTGTAGCAGAGGGCCTGTCATTCGGATTTTTCATAAATCTTGAATTGATCATGGGATTCATAGCTTCTATCTATGTTATTACGGTATTATCCCAGGGACGGACAAAGATTTATTCGGCCATACAGACAGTATGGGGTGTACTCAGCCTGCTGCTGACACTGCTGTTTACTTATCTGTTTGGCATATATGGTATAGTAATCGCCATGATCATTACCAATCTGTTAAAGATGGTCGTATCCTATCGAGAGGTTAAGAAAACCTGCGAGAAAGATACATAAAATGACTCAGGATGCTTATAATAACGGCATCAGATATCACTGATGGTTATGGTTAATACGGCACATGGACCTTTTGTCTATGTGCCGTTCTTGACTATAACGGGGAAAGATTATATACTTCATAATGGTAAGTAATGATTTATATTGAAATAATGATGAGAAGAAGCTTTTATATGTAGTATTAAATACATTTTTTTATAAAAAGGAGGAACTATGAAGGTGAGGATTTATGGAAGGATTAAGAAGTTTTTTATAGTGATCGGATTATGTTTGTCAGTGGCGATAATGATAAATTCATCTTCGAAGATGAACTATGCTGCTCCTGATGAGGATACTGAAGAGACTGGGGACGATAAAGTATATTACACCGTTACCCTTGACGGAAATGGAAAAGCTGATACGTTATGGACCTATAAAGTACCTGAGGGAGGTACTCTGAATGATGTGATCGAAAACAGTGATGATCCTGAGCTGTTATGGAGCAAATACTTTCAGGAAATTGATGTTGATGGAAAGCATTACAAAGTTGAAAGGTATAAGATGAATCCGGACGGAGAAGATCCGGATGGACCACCATTCATTATACTGAATCAGGCTGATTTATTTAACTTAAATACTCCTGTTACATCGGATATTACTATATATGCCATGTGGGAAGAGAGACTCGATCAGATAGAACTCACCATAACGCTTCCTGAGGCTGGTACAGAGGTATTTACGCCGGTTATAGAAGACTACTATTATTGGATGGATCAGAAGGAACTGCCTGTTGTCTCAACACCGGAAGGTGCTGTTTATTTAATGGATGGTGATTATGAGATAGATCCTCCGGCTTACTGGATAGCCGATGAAAGTGGTGAAGAACCTTTCTATGGGCTTATCGAAGCAGGAAAGAAATATCTTATTATGGCATATATTACGACGGATTCTGCAAATTATTATCTTTCAGATGATACAGAGGTAATTGTCACGGGCGGAAGACTGGTTTTAAACTGTCTCGAGTATGATGGGTATGTTGTACTTGAAACTGATAAGATTCCGGATCCTGAGAAAGAGGATACGGAGGCCGATACAGAGATAACAACTGAGTCTGTTACAGAAGGCAGTACGGAGATAACAACAGAGTCTGATACAGAGGGCAGTACGGATATATCAACAGGAGCGGAAACAGAACAAGTGACAGAGACTGGGGAGGATACTGAGACAACGACTGAGATTGTGACTGAATCCGAAACAGAAGTTTCTGAGGATACAGAGGCTATACCCGCAACGGGAGAGATGTCTGATGCAACAAAGACAGATGCTGAACCGGCAGAAATAGTAACTACCACTGAATCCGATGCTTCGGCTGGAGATGCATCCGAGGCTGCTGTCGGAAATGATGAACCTTCAACCGGAGATGAATTTCCAATTATGCTGTTTGTTACAGCAGCGATCTGTTCTCTGATCGGAGGCGTAGTAGTTCTTAAACGCAAAAACAATAAATGAAAATGATAAAAAGAATTCAGAGTTTATTTAAATCAAAACTTATAACGGCACTTGTTCTCAATCTTCTTTTCTTTCTGTTTTGCATCTTTGTACTCGATGTAAAATACGAAGTATCGGATGATTTTATGATTGACAGTGTGTTGTCCGGAGCCTATAACCAGAAAGGGTCCGGAGATTATGATACCCATTTGCTCTTTTCGAATATTCTGCTGGGTTATCCGATAAAGCTTCTAAATCTGCTGATACCGACGGTTAGCTGGTATTTTGTATTTTTGATGGTGACTTCATTTGCATCACTTACAACGATCCTCTATATCATCCTTTCGTGTATAGAAAATCTGAGTTGTCGTATTGGTGAACATGAGGCTCGAAAAAAACCGGTTGGTGCCGGAATAGCATTGGCTGTGATCTTTCTTGTCTATTATGCAGCCGACCTGTATTCGATACCGCAGTTTACCAAGATCGGAGCGGCTGCGGCAATTTCCGGTGGAAGCTTCTTTCTTTATCTCCTTTGGAACAGACCTGTAAAATACAGGATTCCGGCATATATTGCAGCGGTTTTGCTGACTTTGACGGGTGTTATGATCAGATCCAGTGTTATGGGTGTTACAGTACCTTTTCTTTTGCTTCAGTTTGTTTTTTATGTTTTCAAAGCAGAGGATACATCGGATAGTAAGGTTCTTCGTGCCGCATATTTTAGAAAGTGTGTTGTCAGATTTGCGCTGTGCTCCATTCTTGTAGGAACGGTTCTGATTCTGAATGTTATAGGACAGGCATTGTTCAGTCGTACGGAAGCATATAAGCAGTTTAAAAATTACAATTCGCTTCGTGCCGGGGTGACTTATACAGTTAAAAAAGGATATGATGAGGTTGAAGACGCCTTTAAAGTGATAGGTTTTGATGATGTTGACTATTATATGATCCAGTCGTGGAATTTCTATGACAGAGATATCTATACTGATGAGTACCTTGAATATATTGATGCGGTATTAAAGGAAAAGAGTAACGAAAGAACGCATTCTTTGGAATATGTACTGGATCAGATGGCCAAGAGAGATTATACCTCTTATCATGTTTTTATCGGTCTGATCATTATAATGATAATGACATTTATAATAAAACCGGGCAATCTGACCTGGCATATCGGCAATCTTATACTGACATTTTTTATTCTGGGAGTATTTTTCTGGACCGGAAGGGTTGTTTACAGAGTTGAATTTGGAGCTATTTTCAGTGCGGCGGTAACTGCGCTGGTATGTGGGCTCTTCCCGAGAGTGCATGTTGTGACTGAATCGGAGCAGCCGGATGAGCAGACAAAACATGAGGCTGAATCAAACGGATCTGAAGAACAAGCAACAGACACTGACATGCCAACAGTACAAACAACTGAACCGAGCGAGCCGGCGGAACAAACAGTTGACACTGATATACAGACCGAAGAAATCGTACCTGCGACCGATATTGAGCGGAACGTTCATGAGGATAAAGCCCGTGCTGTATCCGGGGACAGAGTATCGAAGGTATGCCTCTTTGCCATGGTTATAGTCATGGTAGCGAATCTCTTCCTTTTTATACCTGATACAAACTATAAGACTATGACGGACTCGGAATATGTGAGCTATTTAAGCGGTACGGTATTTAATTCAGCCAATTATGTATCCGGAAAATACCGTGTAAATGTCAATTCACGCAGACCTTTCGGTAATTTTGTGGATCATATAGAGGCAGATGAGGAGAATTATTATCTCCTTGATTTTTCAAGCTGTATTCAGCTTATATACTTTGACTACAAACCGTGGGAACGTCTGCCGGTCGGATATTTTGATGAAAACTTTATGTATCTCGGAAGTGTGACGATGCAGTATCCGGCTGAACGGGAGATGATGGAGAGACATGGAATCGATCCGGACAATCCATATAAGGATCTCGTGAAGGACGGAATATATGTTGTTGATAACAAGTACTACGAAATAAAACTCATGTATCTCAGAAAATATTATTATCCGAATGCCCGAAGGGAACTGGTGGATACTATTGACGGATATATGATATGGAAATTCTATGAAGAATAGTTAAAGAGTTAACGAAGAGCAGGGCGCCGGATGGCGCCCTGCTCTGTCGAAACACACTTTCATGTGCGACCGCCTGATATGCTTAATTATTCTGTTTATTTCTCACCATAAAGATCATCCAATTATCCGTATTATAACTATATGGCAAAAAATCGCACGTAACAGCCATGAAATCACGTGGCAGAATACGAGGATGGAATGCATACACATCAAGAGTACAGCCTATTATAATAAAACAAGAAATATTTGAATTATCATAATTATGTGATATATTGTACAGAGTGACTTTTTTTTCGGATACTATAATCTGATATTGGGAATGTTTTATTATAATATTTTGTTATACTCAGTAATATTCGACTTTTAGGAGGAAAAGAATGAGAAAGCATAAAAAGATCAGTGCCCTTATCCTGTCGGCAGCCATGATGGTCTCTATGGCCTGTTGTGGCAAGGAGAGTAAGATTGAGAAAAGAGAGAGAACAACCAGAGAATCGATTCTTGTAACTATTGACAGGGATCGTGACAGGACAACAGAAAACGTAACAGATGTTAGTACCGATGCGACGGACAGCACAGGTACAACCGATGTCACTACTGAGGTGACTGATGGTCCGGGCACAACAGATGCAACAACCGAAAGCTCTACAGATCAGCCTGTAAATGTTGATCCGGATGCTGAGAAGGCTTTCAGGGAATTTGAGGATGCATATTTTAAAGAAGCTCTTGAAGACAGCTGCCTCAATTATCATTATAGCGTAAATGACGGTTCGAAACTCGGTCTGACAAGACCGGAAGCTACCTGGGGCGATATTGACTGGAGCGACGCAAAGATCGAGGAAAACAATAAGAAAAATCAGGAATGGATGGACAGGCTTAAGGCTATTGACAGAAACGGCCTCAGTGAGGCTGACAGGATTTCCTACGATATCTACCTGGAGGAAATGGAAGATAACGTGGATGGAAGTAAATACATGTACTACACCAGCGATTTTTCTCCTATGGGCGTTCAGTCAAATTTCGCAAACTATTTTACTGACTGGGTTTTCAATGAAAAGCAGGATGTAGAGGATTATCTTGGTCTGCTTGATGATACACCAAGATATTTTGATGCACTTCTTGATTTCGAGGCAGAGCGTGTTGCCAAAGGCTATGGTATGAGCGATAACAATCTCGATGATGTTATCGAACAGTGCAGCACATTTGTAGAAGGCGGAGAAAATCACTTTTTGATAGAGGTTTTTGATGCGCATATTGATGCGCTGACATTCCTTACGGATGCAGAGAAGACGGAATATAAAGCAAGAAATAAGGATATTATCCTTAATAAGGTGCTTCCTGAGTTCACCAAGGTAGGTACAACTCTCGAACAGTATAAGGGCAAGGGTAACAATACTACCGGACTTGCCGGATATGACGGCGGTAAGGATTGCTATGCGTATATAATGAAGCAGAAAACGGGTTCTTCAAAAACTCCGGAGGAGGCTCTTGAAGTACTTTACAACAGATATAATGAGTTTATGTCTGAGATGACAAATCTCTACATGACCGATCCGGAGGCATATGCGTACTATGTCAATAACAGTGATAAGCTGCTTAAGGAAGCCGATACCGAAATGACTGTTCAGGAGGTCATTGAGAAGCTTATGGTAGTTGATACGGATCAATATCCTGCTATCGACAAGATTCCTTACACTGTGAGCATGCTTGATAAACCGCTTGAAACCATCATGGATAATGTGCTTGCATATTACAGATCGCCAAATGTTGACGATGAGGGGAATAACATTATCAAGGTTAACGGCGGTCACCTTGATGACCTTTGGGCAACCCTGGCACATGAAGGCTTCCCGGGACATATGTATCAGCATAATTACTTTTTGACCACCAATCCAAGCAATCTCAGAAAAATCACAACATTCCTTGGCTATGCTGAGGGCTGGGCAAAATACATAGAATACGACTCATATCTGGTCTGGGATTATCCTGATATCGACAATGATGAGGTTGTCGGAAAAATTGTAGCGCTTAATTCAGAGATAAATATGCTTGTTATGGGTATATTTGATCTTGAGGTTAACTACAACGGCTGGACGGTTGAGGATGCTACCCAGTGGCTTCAGAAGAACGGACTTAATACATCGGTAGCTCAGAAGATAATAGATGTAGTTTCCGGTGATCCGGGAATCTATCAGAGCTATGTTCTCGGTTACTACGAGATGAAGGGCCTTCGTGACAAAGCAGAGAAGGCACTAGGTGATAAGTTTGACCCGGTTGAGTTTCACAGGGTTATCCTTACCACAGGTCCGTGTCAGTTTGACATTCTTGAGAAACAGATTGATAAATATATTGATGAGAACAAATAAAAGTAACTGATATGAGAAAGAAAAAAGTGATATGAAGCTTGATATTTTATATGAGGACAAATACATACTGGCTTGTGTAAAGCCCTGCGGGGTGCCGTCACAGGGAGATAAATCAAATGATATCGATATGGTAAGTCAGGTTCAGAATTATCTCTTCGATAATTCCGATTCGGACGAAGAGCCGTATGCAGCAGTGATACACAGGCTGGATAAGCCGGTTGGCGGAATACTCCTTTTTGCAAAGGACAGGGAGACTGCGGCCAGGCTTTCCGATATGCAGCAGGATGGTAAGATTGAAAAATATTACCAGGCTGTTCTGACGGGCTTCCTCCCCGAGGACGAGGAGGGCTTTACAGACTACCTTCTGACTGATTCAAAGACCGGAACCACGAAGGTTGTTCCGAAGGGCACGAAGGGCGCAAAGGAAGCAAGGCTTTACTATGAGATACTTGATGAGTTTGAGACCGATATCGGTCCCTTAAGTTATGTACTTATTGAGCTTGAAACCGGCAGACATCATCAGATAAGATGTCAGATGGCGGCTCACGGAGCACCGGTCTGGGGCGACAGACGTTACAATCCGCAGTTTGGCGGCGGCTCGTCTAAAGGCGGACGAGGCATGGCAGGAAACAGATCAGGACACGGAGGAAAGAACGGTCAGGGTGGCCGTGGCAGGAATGGCGGATCCGGAGCAGGCGGTAAAAACAGCAGCGAGATCGGACTGTATTTTTCAAGAATGGAGTTCGACCATCCGGTAACGGGCGAGCGAATCATCCTTAAGACTGAACCCGAGGGCGCGGCATTCGAGGCAATCGAGCTGGATGAGGAGTAAGAAGTATCAGCCTGATAAACAAGCTGATCGCTGTAATCCGGAAGTATCAGCCTGACGAATAAGCTGATCGCTATAGCTCGGCAGTATCATCCTGATGAATAAGCTGACCGCTTTGATCAGCAGTCGCAGCGTATAACAAATAATTCCATGATCTGATAATCATCATGGAAATAAAGCTGAGGTTATGATACTATATATGCGGCGCTTACAATAAAACATAATACAAAACATAAAAAACAGTAAAAACTGTAATCAGATAACGAATTAATGTTGTAGAAAGAGGACAGAAAAATGGCAGATGATAAGAAAAAAGTTGAAGCGATAACATCGATGGAGGAGGATTTTGCGCAGTGGTATACTGACGTGGTTATCAAATCCGAACTCATTGGTTATACAAGTGTAAAGGGCTGTATGGCTATCAAGCCTGCAGGCTATGCTATCTGGGAGCTTATCCAGAAGCAGCTTGATGCAAAGTTCAAGGAGACAGGCGTTGAAAATGTATATATGCCTATGTTTATCCCTGAGAGCCTCCTCGAGAAGGAGAAGGATCATGTTGAGGGCTTTGCACCTGAGGTTGCATGGGTAACTCACGGCGGACTTTCACCACTTCAGGAGAGACTTTGCGTCAGACCTACTTCAGAGACACTTTTTTGTGATTTCTACGCTAAGGATATAGAGTCCTACAGAGACCTTCCAAAGGTTTATAATCAGTGGTGCTCGGTTGTAAGATGGGAGAAGGAGACAAGACCTTTCCTTCGTTCGAGAGAGTTCCTGTGGCAGGAAGGCCACACTGCTCATGCTACCGCTGAGGAGGCTGAGGAGAGAACCATTCAGATGTTAAATGTATATGCTGATTTCTGCGAGAATGTGCTTGCTATGCCTGTTATTAAGGGACAGAAGACCGAGAAGGAGAAGTTCGCGGGTGCTGTTGCTACCTACACTATCGAGGCTCTCATGCATGATGGCAAGGCTCTTCAGTCAGGTACAAGCCACAACTTCGGTGATGGTTTTGCAAGAGCATTTGAGGTTCAGTATACAGATAAGGAAAATAAACTGCAGTACGTTCACCAGACCTCATGGGGTGTAACAACAAGACTTATCGGCGCGATCATCATGGTTCATGGTGATGACAACGGACTTGTTCTTCCTCCAAAGGTTGCTCCTACACAGGTTATGATAGTTCCTATCATGCAGAAGAAGGCAGGAGTACTCGAGAAAGCTGAGGAGCTGAGAAGTGCTATCAGCAGCTATGCAAGAGTTAAGGTTGATGCTTCAGATAAGTCACCTGGTTTCAAGTTTGCCGAGCAGGAGATGAGAGGTATTCCACTTCGTCTTGAGGTTGGTCCAAGAGATATCGAAGCAGGCCAGGCTATCCTTGTAAGAAGAGATAACGGCGAGAAGGAAACAGTTAAGTTTGAGGATCTTGAGACAAGAATTCCGGAACTTCTCGAAACCATCCAGAAGGATATGCTTGAGAGAGCAAGAGCTCACAGAGATGCAAATACACATACCGCAAAGAACTGGGATGAGTTTAAGGACATCATCGAGAACCGTCAAGGCTTCATCAAGGCTATGTGGTGCGGTGAAACCTCCTGTGAGGAAGAGATCAAGGCTGAGACAGGTGCATCAACAAGATGTATGCCGTTTGAGCAGGAAACTCTTGCGGATGTATGTGTTCACTGCGGCAAGCCTGCAAAGAAGATGGTTTATTTCGGAAGAGCGTATTAATAATTTAGAGAAGGAATAAAGAAGAAATAAAGAATGAGCCGGATAATGACGCGATTCGCGCCGCTATCCGGCTCCTTTTTGACTTTATATCACGAAATATGTTATATGAAGCATCTAACTTTTAGTTGTTGACATATAATATATCTTCTTTAATATCATAGAATATATTTTCTGCTATATCTTCTTTAATATCACAAAATATATTTTCCGCCAGCCAGAAAGCTGTATGATCATCATTCAACCCCAAAGCTATATAATTACCGCACAGAAAGAAAGCCATATTATAATCACTCAGGCAGATAGATATGTCTCGGGAGTCCGCTTACATATACAGGGGTGAGCTCTGCCTGGATCAGCGGTTTCGCATAATCTATAAATTCCTGCCTCATCTGGGTATGATCTTCGTTGACCCACTCAAGAGGAACCTTTTTTTCAAGGTTTGCAACCTCGCTGATGTCATGGATCTCCGTGGTGCACTGGTATGGTGCATTTGAGATACGTTTCAGCGTGATGACCTTGCCGGTCGCGCCTTCATAAGCAGCCTTTACCGCCGCACCGCCAACCTGATAGGCCTCAGTGATATCGGTTCTTGAGCTGACGTGTCCTGCGCAGCGCTGGAGCGTGGACAGTTCGATGCTTCTTGTTTTTGTATCCATGGATCTTGCGATCACATTTGCAAGGTATCTTGCAGTTCCGGTAAGAGCTTTATGTCCGAATGCATCGACTGCATGAACGTCATCAGCAAGCTCGCACACATATCGTCCGTCCTCGAGCTTTACGCCCTCGGAAACGGCGATAACGACGCTTGGCTTGGCCTCCTGCATCCGTCTGACCTTCTCCACAAATCTGTCTACATTAAATGTGACCTCAGGAAGAGCTATCATATCAACGCCCTCTGAATCCTCTTCACGGGCAAGCGCGGAAGCGGCCGTGAGCCAGCCTGCATTTCGTCCCATGATCTCAACTATGGTCACATATTTGGTTCCGTAAACGGTGGCATCCCTGATGATCTCCTTCATGACAACGCCGATGTATTTTGCGGCGCTTCCGTAGCCCGGAGTATGGTCCGTTATCATAAGATCGTTATCAATGGTTTTAGGGACACCCATAAATCTTATTTCACTTCCGGTCTGCCTGCCGTATTCCGCAAGCTTGCAGATCGTATCCATGCTGTCATTTCCGCCGATGTAGAAGAAATAACCGATGTCCAGCTTTTTCAGAAGATCAAATATCTGCTGATAGATCTTCTTTCCGTTTTCATCATCCAGTTCAGGAAGCTTATATCTGCAGCTTCCGAGATAACTCGACGGAGTACGCTTCAAAAGCTCTATATCAAGAGCGGATTTCAGCCGCTCCGAAAGATCTATATATCTTTCGCTAAGTAACCCCTGAACGCCGTGAAGCATTCCGTAAACATGGTCTGCACCGCGCTGCTTGGCAGCTTCGAATACACCGGCCAGACTTGAATTGATGACCGCAGTAGGTCCGCCCGATTGCCCGACAATAGCATTACTCATAAAATACCTCCACTTAAATCTTACTTCACCTCGAATTTTGTTTTGTTTCAATTTTTGTTCTGTTTCAATTCATGGTTTGCTTCAATTTATGTTTTGCTTTATAAAAATGTAAGCGCTTACATTCCGCATTATACTAGGTTTTCTCAATATATTCAAGATATTTTTACAGCTAATCTTCGACAAGAGTCTTCACTGTAATATCTGAGCCGACATTTTGTCCGTTAGGATACCCTTTAATATATATCTATAATGATATGTCCGCCAAGAATCCATTAAGAGTGATTAGCAGTAGAAAGAAAGGTGAAAGAAAATAGAACGAAAAATTTTTACATAAACCGCATTTTGGGTTATAATCATTATGCGAATGTACAATAAATCATGGCAAAAAACATTGAAATAACATGACGGTAAAACCGATGGAATATCATGACCATAAAACCGATAGAATATCATGACCGTAAAATCATTGGAATATCATGGCAGTAAAACCAATGGAATATCATGAACGTAAAAACCGATAGAATATCATGACCGTAAAACCATTGAAATATCATGACAATAAAACCGATTTATGCAGGAAGGCACAGGAAGGCGACAATGAGAGACTTAAAGATCAATATGCCTGTTAAGGTCAGTAAAATAATAAATATGCTGAATTCAGCCGGATTTGAGGCTTATGCCGTAGGCGGATGCGTGCGCGACTCTGTTCTCGGACGGGAGCCGAATGACTGGGATATAACAACATCTGCCATGCCGGAGGAGGTCAAGGCTATATTCAGGAGGACGGTGGATACCGGGATAAAACACGGAACGGTGACGGTCCTTCTGGGCGACGAAGGATTTGAGGTCACGACCTTTAGGGTTGACGGAGAATACACCGATCACAGGCATCCTGAGGAGGTTTCCTTTACGAGAGAGCTGGAGGAGGATCTTCTCAGACGTGATTTCACCATAAATGCTATGGCTTACAGTGACAGTACCGGACTTGTTGATCTCTACGGCGGTATAAACGATCTTGAAGATAAACTGATAAAGGCCGTAGGAGATCCGGATGCCAGATTTGACGAGGATGCGCTCAGGATAATGCGCGCAGTCAGATTTGCGGCTCAGCTGGGTTTTGATATTGAGGGCAGGACTAAAGAGGCGATAATAAGGCATACTGAATTTCTCAGTGACGTCAGTGCCGAAAGGATAGAGGCAGAGCTGACGAAGCTTATAACCTCAGCTCATCCGGAGAAGCTGATCGATGCATATGAGCTCGGGATAACCGGAGTTATACTTCCGGAATTTGACATGACGATGGGAGTTCCGCAGAACAATCCTTATCACAAATACGATGTCGGACGTCACATCATTGCAGTAATGCAAAATACTCCTGCAACGAAAATGATGAGGTATACTGCACTGTTTCATGATATCAGTAAGCCGGAATGCAGAACGACTGACGAGAGAGGAATAGATCATTTTAAGATGCATGCCGTTCTCGGAGCGGATAAGGCCAGAGAAATCATGAGAAGGCTTAAGATGGACAATGATACCATTCATGCTGTAACGCGTCTTATTTACTGGCATGATTACGGCATAAAAGGCGATGTGACAAAACGTTCGCTCAGGCGAATGATGTCAAAGCTCGGGGCTGAAAATTTCCCGGACTACCTTGCCATCAGAAGAGCGGATATGGCCGGACAGAGCGACTTCCGCAAGGAAGAGAAGGATGAAATATACAGAAATATCGAAGCTCTTTATGAAGAAATAATTGCTGAGGGCGACTGCCTCACCATAAAGGACCTTGCCGTAAACGGTGGAGACATTATGAAGCTTGGTATCCCTGCAGGCCCGAAGATCGGGGAGATCCTCAGCTACCTTCTCGAACGCGTCATGGACGATCCGTCCCTGAATGAGAAATCGGACCTCATTACTCTCGCGGAAACCTACGAGATGAAGTGATGTATATATAAGATTTTACAGTGGCGAAATACCACTGCCTCCGGGTTGTATATTTGTACATAAAAACATGAGCATATCTCAGAACGATGGGAAATGCTCATGTTTGTTACAGTTCACTGGTTAACCAAATCCAGTAGATAAAAGGGATACAGAAGATTGATTGTGACTATTCAACAATCTTTTCTGCATCCCTTTGTTTATTTTTCAAATACATTTTCAACTGTATCATAAACGTTTTTATGTTGCATTTTTGCTGTTTCTATTATTGTTAGTGCATCACAAATATGCTGCGCGCCGGAGTCACTCCGGAGAACCACAGCCTGTTTCTGTTTGCGTTTGAATTTTCGAAGACATCGT
>CAMNMC010000085.1 GCA_946544235.1 uncultured Lachnospiraceae bacterium
GTAAAAAGTTTGTAAAGTGTGATATTACACTTCACAACATTATCCTAAATTTGGAGGTCGAATACCATCCACGAGCTATTTACCACTTACTTATTTTTTATATAGATAATGAACAAGAATAAAAACAACTCCGATACATAAAGTATCGGAGCTGTGTAATGTCATATTTTACTGTTAAGCCTTCATTAGTTCTTCTTGCCGAGAAGCTGAAGCAGTCTCAGGAAGAGGTTGATGAAGTCGAGGTAAAGCTCAAGTGCACCGTATAATGCGATGACAGATAAGCTGTAACCAGGATTGTTGATAGCAAGATTCTTGATCTTCTGAGTATCATATGCTGTAAGTCCGAGGAAGATTGCGATACCTACTACGCAGAGGAGGTAATCAAGTCTTGAAGACTTAAGGAAGAAGTTGATGATTGATGCAAAAATGATACCGAAGAGACCGATCATAAGGAGTGTTCCGAATCTTGTAAGATCTCTGTCTGTTGTAAATCCGATAACAGCCATTACTCCGAACAGACCTGCTGTAAGGAAAAATACCTTTGCGATTGATGCTTCGGCATATACAAGGAAGATAACCGAAAGCGTCAGACCGTTGACGATTGAATAAGCAACGAAGAGAACGCCGGAAAGCATCGTATTGTTTGCCTTGATAGCGAAGGTTGCACCGATAACGATAGCAATCTCAACAATGGCAAGAACGATGAAGGTTGACATTCCGTTCTTAACAAGGAAGTACGGATCATTTGTGTAAACAGCAAGAGCTGTGATCGCTGTAAGGAGAAGTGCGATGGTCATGAACAGGAAGGTTCTTGCCATAACGTCCTTCATAGAGTAGCGAAGTCTCTGCTGCTGAGCAGATGCAGCTGCTGCATATGGATTACCGCTTCTCATTGCATTGAATGCAGTCTGCTGCGATTCATACTGAGAATTAAGATTGTTTGGGTTGTAATAGCTGTTGTAGCTATTCTGGTCATAATAATTGTTCTGACCATAGTTGTTGTTCTGACCGTAGTAATTGCCATAACCATTGTTATCGCCATTACCGTAATCATCATAATTGTTTGGCATACTTTTTACCTCCTGTGATATAAATATCATCTGCCGTTCTGTAAATACCGACCGTTATATCACACGGCTGAACGGACATCTTCTATATAATTATCATTGTTAATGTATCATGAAAGAGGGTAAAATACAATAGATAAAAGTGATCACATTGTGAAAATTCATTGAATTTTCATCAATATCCGGTGGCGTGGGTTGTATTTTCAGCGTGCTCTTGCTATATTATGATATATGTAATATATGAAGAGACCGATGGTGAAATACGTGTGTGCATAAATCACTATGCTCGTAATAAATGGGCTTTGCGATCAAAAGTGAAGCGAAGGCATTAGCAGGGGGAAGTTATGCGATTTTTGGGAAAGATCTACAAGGTAATATTCAGTCGTGTTTTCATTACGGCTATGCTTATAATCCTTCAGGTTATATGGTTCCTTCTTATTTATTCGTATTTCTTTGTAGGATATGAGTATGTCAGGACGGCGGTTTCCGCCCTTGCCCTGCTTTATACAATTTATATAATCAACTCACCGAAGACCATGAGAGAGTATCAGACGGAATGGATAATCGTCATTCTGCTCTTTCCGTTCTTTGGCGTGCCCTTTTACATGGTCTGCGGCAATCAGAGGCAGGGAAGAAGATATGCGAAGCGCGTTGAGGATGCCAAGGCCAAATACAGTACCTTCCACAATCAGGATATGAATATTATGGATGAGCTCTATAAGCTTGACAGCAGGCTTCATTCGACCAGTACCTATCTGATGAGGTCTCAGGGCTATCCAATCTACAAAAATACGAATGTGACCTATCTGCCGAGCGGAGAGGAGCAGTATCAGGCCCTGCTTCAGGCCATGAAGGATGCAAAGCATTATATCTTCATGGAGTATTTCATGATTGAGAGGACAGGCGTGTGGAACAGTATTCTTGAGGTGCTAAAGGAGAAGGCTGAAGAGGGCGTTGAGGTCAGGATACTTTACGATGATCTCGGATGCATCACCTGGCTTCCGAAAAGATATGATAAGAAGCTCAATGCGATGCATAAAAATATACATTGTAAGAAGTTCAACAGAGTCAAGCCTCTTTTTACAATGCTCACAAATAACCGTGACCACAGAAAGATGACGGTAATCGACGGATATATCGCATTTACGGGTGGTATCAATCTTGCAGACAGATATGTAAATGTCAACAGTCCTTTCGGCAGGTGGAAGGATGCAGGAGTCAGGCTTGAGGGGGAAGCGGTTCAGAATTTCACTCTGATGTATCTGGAGATGTGGGAGTCCATGAAGATGGGCAGAAGCAGCCGTAAGATCGAGACTCCTGAGGAGATGAAGAAGATCAACAGCTATCTTCCGCATTTCTTCCATGAGAGCGAATTCGTTAATGACGGTTATGTTCAGCCCTTCGGCGACGAGCCCTTTGATAATGTGCCGCTTTCGGAAAATGCGTATCTCGAGTTGATCAATCAGGCTGAAAAATATTTATATGTATTTACACCGTACCTTGTTCCAAGTCAGTCGATGATGGATGCAATGAATCTGGCTTCTGACAGGGGAGTGGATGTGAGGATAGTTACACCGCACATTCCTGACAAGAGGATCACTTTCAGGATGACCCGGTCAAATTATAAGAAATTCATGGATCATGGAGTGAAGATCTACGAATATACGCCGGGCTTCATACATTCAAAATGTATGCTCTGCGATAACGACAAGGCGATCGTGGGAACGGTCAATCTGGATTTCAGAAGCCTGTTTCTGCACTTTGAGGATGCGGTTCTTCTCTATAAATGTGAGGCCGTAAATGAACTCAGAAAAGATATGATGAAGACGTTTAAGGAGTCACATCTTCAGACGGAAGAGGATGTTAAGAGAAATATATTTGGGCGCATGCTGGATGCGTTGCTCGTGTTCTTTGCACCTATCGTGTAGAATTGATAATATGATATGATAATTGATCTGTGCGTGATGCCTCGGTGGGTAGATAATGGCGCATGACATGAGATGATTGGGGATCATTATGGCTGAATCAAGTATAACTAAAAATGCCCTTGCAGACGCTCTGAAGGGGCTGATGATGGAAAAGAATTTTGAGAAAATAAGCGTTTCCGATATCTGTGACAGGTGCAACATGAATCGGAAGAGCTTTTATTATCATTTCAGGGATAAATACGATCTGCTGAACTGGATATTCTATATCGGCTTTATGGAGCATATCAAATTCGATGATTTCGAGGAACTCTTTGATGAAGATGAGACCGGAAAGAGGTACGATATCTGGGAACTTATCGAGGAGCTTGCGGTATATTTTTATTCAGAAAAAGAATTCTACCGCAAGGCTCTTATGATCGAGGGGCAGAATTCTTTTAAAGATTATTTCCACGACGGACTCTTTCCGGTCGTGAGATTCTATATGAATGATGTTGTTGATGATGATGAGACCGGAATACTCACGGCTCTTATCTGTGATGCCTGCATATCTGCGCTCGTCAGATGGCTCACAAGCGATAATCCGGATGAGCCGGAGAAAACCGTCGAGATCATGAAGCACCATTTGATCAAATTTGCCCGCAGAGTCATACAGGACCTGGATCCACAGTAATAGATCGTGTATGCTGTGATCTGATGTCGCAGCAGTACATGGGTGAGGCGTGAAATGACACAAGATGTCTGGAATACAATCGTAAGTGTCGTCGCGGCAACCGTACATGTGTGAGGCGTAGTGTTGACACAGGATTCTTATGTAGCTACTCGGCATTGGAAGCAGGTTTCACGGTGATGTGCGTACTGATTTCCTTGCCGGAGGTCATCCTGTTGATATTCTGTATATCATATGCGAGATTGATGATAAATACTGGCTCAGGCGGATTGCTTCTGATAGCAGGGATTCCACTATTGAAATGCTTCACTTCGTCGGCTGTCATGCCAGGAGCAGTCTCAAAGATTATGATTGGAGACTCGTAGGAAGCAACACGGCTAAGAAGCGGATGACTTTTTACTGTTTCTGCAGCCTGCTCTGCAGCACCGCTGCCCATCGTATCATCAGCTGCTGCTGAATCGGTGATCGCCGCATCTCCGAGTATCTCATTCACGTAATTCCCGTCAACCACAACTCTTACGGCTGAGAGTACTTTGTTCTCAGCAAGGCGGGTTCTGTTATTGTCTGTATTTTCACCATTAAATGTAAGACCTACAAGTATATTTGACAGCGTAGACATCCTTTCGAGGAGGGCGTCTGAAATCGGCTTGTCCGGAAGGATCAGAAGGAAGTTTGTGTACTGATTCTGGCGGATAACAGCCAGTATGTTTATATATGCATCTTCGGATACCTCGGCATCGAAACGGATGATATATGCATTTATGCCCAGCGTTCCATAATGGTTCACCAGCTTGCTGAAGGTGGCAGTGGAATAACCGGACTCATTATATGCGGTAACATCCATGTCTGCGATCCATGGAATATTCTTATTGTATTTACTGCTCATCTGCTGGATGGTCGTGGCAGCCTTGTTAAAGGTGTTGTAGCCGAGATTTATGCCGAACTGGATGAATTTTTCCTTGTCGGAATTCTTCATGAGCTTTGAAACGGCCGGATAGTAGAGGCTGTTCTCGTCCTTGAAGAGCTCTCCGATAGATTCAAATATATGGTTTTCATCGTTCTTGCCTGCAAGGTGAATGCCGGTATCGATGAGCTTTCTTATACATCTCTTGTCATCAAAATCAAAATTTCTCAGATTCAGACGGATGGCATTTTCAATAAGTATCCTGTTTAGATCATTATTCATGGTGGTACCTCACTTTTCTGCTTAAACGTCAGAAATAAAATAAATCACATGCTATAGCTATAATATATAAACTTTTCGCTGATATAATAAAGGGTCAGATTGTACGAAATGTCCAAAAATTCACAAAATGTATACATTTCTTAAATTGTCAAACAATACATTTTTATGATAAACTTATAAATGTGTGACCGGCAGCGAAGCATAATAATGCTCCGACAGAAACCGATCATTTACCGGACAGAATAAAAAAAGGCGGACAAAAAAACATGAGAGACAGATTTTCCATATTTATCACACTTAAGCTTCTGGGTATCAGCTGGGCTATATTTATCATAGCGGAGATTATAGACGAGAAGATGGACAAGGCGATACTGACAACGCTGGTCATCATTCTGATACCGTTTACCTTCGCTTATTTTTATGAGCTGATGGATAAGAACAATAAGACGAAGGATAAGAGGAAGTGGTACAGAAGAACGCTCGATTTCATTCTGTGGGCGATTGTAAATATCGGTGTCGGATATGTTATAGTCGGTCTGATCGAAAATGATATGTGGATATCAAAGCAGGACCGCAGCGAGTTCGAACTGAACGGCGTTGAATATCTCCAGTACGGAGTTTATGCGACGATACTCTTCATAATAATGGTTATTCTGGTTGATCTGTTCGCAGTTATGAGGGACAGATATTTTGGAAAATACAAGAAATGATCCGGACGTGCTACTGTATCGGCAGAAAAAAACTATCAGGGGCATGGAACAGATACGGATTGGGAAATAAAGTGTAACAGGGCAGTACGAAAGGTAAGGTGAAGGTATGGCATCAAGGCGAGAAATTCTTAGGGAATATACCGAAAAGTATGAAAAGGTTTGCAGGGAAGTGGATGATGTTGACATCGATGTCTATGATAAATTCGGCGTAAAGCGCGGACTCAGAGACAAGAACGGCAGCGGTGTTCTGACCGGCGTGACGAACATATCACGTATCGACGCCTTCGAGATGAAGGATGGTGAGAAGGTACCGTGTGACGGCCAGTTGTGGTACAGGGGCTACAACGTTATTGATCTGGTAAATGACTTTGCCTTTAAGAGATTTGGTTTTGAGGAGGTTGCATATCTCCTTCTCTTCGGAGATCTTCCGACCGATGCTCAGCTGGACGAGTTTAAAAATATGCTTTCCATGGTAAGGGTACTTCCTCGTAACTTCACGAGAGACGTTATCATGAAGGCTCCGAGCAGGGATATCATGAATTCAATCACCAAGGGCGTTCTGACGCTTGCGGCTTATGATGATAACGTATCAGATATTTCCGTCTCAAACGTGCTTCATCAGTGTCTTAAGCTTATCAGCGAGATACCGATGATATCTGTTTATGCATACTGCGCGTACAATCATTATGAGAAGGACGACAGCATGTATATTCACAGACCTGATCCGACGCTTTCCATGGCTGAAAATATTCTCAGGATGCTTCGTCCTGACAAGAAATACACCCAGCTTGAGGCTCAGGTTCTTGACGCTTCACTTGTTCTTCATATGGAGCATGGCGGAGGAAATAACTCCACATTCACGACCCGTGTCGTATCATCGGCCGGCTCTGATACATATTCGGTTATTGCGGCGGCTCTGTCATCCCTCAAGGGACCTAAGCACGGCGGTGCAAATATTAAAGTCATGCAGATGATCAAGGATATCAAGAGAAATGTACCGGACGTCGATGACGAGGATATGCTCCGCAGTTATCTCGAGAAGATTGTGGATAAGGAAGCCTTCGACAGAATGGGACTCATCTATGGTATGGGTCACGCCATTTATTCCATATCGGATCCTAGAGCAAGAGTTTTCAAGCAGTTTGTTGAGAAGCTCGCTCATGACAAAAATATGGATAAGCAGTATAAGCTTTATGCGGATATCGCTCGTATCGCGCCTGAGGTCATCGCGAAGAAACGTAAGATCTACAAGGGCGTCAGCCCGAACGTGGACTTCTACAGTGGCTTCGTATACAGTATGCTCGGCATACCTGAGGAGCTCTACACACCGATCTTCGCCATGGCAAGGATGGTCGGCTGGAGCGCCCACCGCATTGAAGAGCTTATCAATGTTGACAAGATCATTCGTCCGGCTTATATGAGTATCATGAAGGAAAGAGAATTCGTTCCGTACGATAAGAGGGAACGATAGATAAAATGCCCCGGAACAGTTATTTATACTGCTTCCGGGGCGTTTTATTATGCACTGTCTATTTAACAGATAAAGGTTACTGCTTTGCAGGTTTTGTTTTGTTAACCGTATGGATACCGAGTGCAACAATGATGACAGAAATAAAGTACTGCCATTTCAGCTCTTCTTTTAGTATAAGTGCGGCAAACATTACTCCGAGAACCGGAATAAGCGCATTGTAAATGGCAATCTCACTGATAGGATAAAAGGAAAGAAGCTTATTGTATACAGCAAAGCAGACAGCCGATATCAGGATTAAAATAATAAGTATTATGATACCGTCCGGACCGAAGGTCCATGTACTTGTGCTTCCGATGCATACTCCGGTTATAAGTAATAAGGCTCCTCCTATTGCCATGCTGAGACCGGTTGCAGATATGATATCCATTTTTTTGGAGACGATTCTTGTGATGATCCCGCCAAAAGCTGCACAGAGTGCATTGAGCAGTATCATACCGTCTCCGAGAAAGGTTATATTTTCAAAAAAATGTCCGCCTGGTTCTATATTGATCAGCAGTATTCCTGTAAGTCCCATTAGACAGCCTATAACCTTTCTTAGATTTAAACTGTCATCCTCAAAAAAGACTGAGGATAGAAAGATCAGGAAAAAACCACCCATAGAGTCGAGTATGGTCGATCTGGCACTTGTATTATTGCCGAGACCGATATATGAGAACATATAATGGAGGGCGGTATTAACGAGAGCCAGAAGGAGCAGCCATGAAAAATCCTTCTTTTTCTTTATATTGAGCGGATTCTTTTTAATTAAACATAAAACTATGATGATGAGTCCGGCAAAGAGAAATCTTACACCGGCAAAGGAGAGCTTGCCTCCCAGATCATCAGAGTCAATTGAAAATCTGCTGTATCCCATTTTGATCAGCGGATAGGCTAGGGACCATCCTGCCGCACAGAGAACAGCTAAAAATGGTTTATAACGTCTATTTTGAAAAATACGGTTCATTTATCGTGAGCATTTGTAAAGGAGCTCTTCCCAGCGGCGGTCAACCTCCTGCTGGTACTGCTCAAGAAGTCCTTCGTTCTCCGGCTTGAAGAGATGCTTGAAACGTCCCTGAGTTTTGAGGAAGTCCTCGATAGGAAGCTTCTTCTTAGGCTCATAATTGAGAATCCATTTACCTTCAACAACCTCGAAGAGTGGCCAGTAGCAGGTTTCAACCGCGAGCTTACAGATATTTGCGATATCTGGTGTATCGTATCTCCATCCACGCGGACATGGTGCCATTATGTTGAGGAAGGCAGCACCAGGTGTGTAGATAGCCTTCTCGGCCTTTACATAGAGATCCTTCATGTTATTTGTAAATGTTGACTGAGCAACATATGGAATATCGTGTGAAGCGATGATGGAAGCAAGATCCTTACGGTTCTGCATCTTACCATTTGATACCTTACCGATAGGTGTGGTTGTTGTATCAGCGTACATTGGTGTAGCAGATGATCTCTGGATACCTGTATTCATGTATGCACCGTTATCGTAGCAGACATAAACAAGGTCGTGATTACGCTCCATAGCTCCAGAAAGCGACTGGATACCGATATCGTAGGTACCGCCATCACCACCGAAGGTGATGAATTTGTAGGTATCATCGATCTTGCCGCGCTTCTTAAGTGCGTTGTAAGCAGTCTCAACACCTGAAAGTGTTGCGCCTGCACAGGCAAATGCATTATGGATGTAGCTGTCCTCATAAGATGTATAAGGATACATGAATGATGAAACCTCGAGACATCCGGTTGCATTTCCGATTACTGCATGATCCTCCGGCTTAAGTGCACGGAGTACTGTTCTTACGGCGATTCCGGCGCCGCAGCCTGCACAGAGTCTGTGTCCCGGAGCGAGACGTTCCGGTTTGTTCATTACTTCTTTAAGATTAAATGCCATTTCCGTCCCCTCCTTACTTTCTGAGTCCTATATACTGGAACTGCTCGACCGGCTTTGTTCCGGCAGCGTAGTCGATTATCTGTTCATAAACTGCCTCGGCATCCTGAACTGTGTAGTCACGTCCGCCGATACCGTAGAAGTAGTTAACTGCGATGGTCTGAACACCGTTATCCATAAGTGCAGCCTTAAGCTCTGAACCAACAGGTCCGCCCTGTCCTGAGAAGCTCTCTGCACGGTCGAGTATTGCAACAGCCTTGACATTCTTAAGTGCCTCGGCAAGCTCTTCACCAGGGAATGGTCTGAATACACGTATTTTGATCATGCCGACCTTTATGCCCTTATCGCGGAGTGCGTCAACAGCGTCCTTGGTTGTTCCTGCAGCGGAACCCATGATAACGATGGCGTATTCAGCATCTTCCATGCTGTATTCTTCGAAGAGACCGTATTTTCTTCCTGAAAGAGCCTCAAATTCAGCACATACGTCAAGGATGACCTTCTTAGCGTTCTTCATTGCGAGACGCTGGTTCATCTTGGTCTCCATATAGAAAGGAGAGTTTGCGTAAGGACCGATAGCCATAGGCATGTCAGCGTTCAGAAGGAAGTTTGCAGGCTCGTACTCGCCGACAAAATTCTGAACTGACTCGGTATCCATTGTTTCAATATTCATAACAGCGTGGCTGGTGATGAAACCGTCCTGACAAACCATCATAGGAAGCATTACGTCAGGATGCTCGGTTACACGGTAAGCCATGATGAAGTTATCATAAGCCTCCTGATTGGTCTCAGCATAAACCTGAAGCCATCCGGAATCTCTTGCGCCCATAGTATCTGAGTGGTCGCAGTTGATGTTGATAGGTCCGGTGAGTGCTCTGTTTACTGCACAGAGTACCAGAGGAAGTCTGTCGGAAGCTGCGATGTAAAGCTCCTCCCACATGAAAGCGAGACCGCAGGAAGAAGTAGCTGTAAGAGCTCTTGCGCCTGCAGCGGAAGCACCGATAGCGGCACTCATTGAGCTGTGCTCTGATTCAACCGGGATAAATTCGGTATCGCATTCACCATTGGCGATGAAGGTCGAAACCATCTGAGGGATCTCTGTTGAAGGTGTGATAGGAAAGGCCGGCATAACATCTGGGTTAACCTGCTTTATCGCAAGTGCAACGGCTTCGTTACCGGACATTCTGTCGCGTTTTGATACCATTTACAGTCCCTCCTTCATAGCTATAGCCTTGAAACTGCAGATTTTGGCACAGATGCCGCAGCCCTTGCAGTGTTCGTAATCAAAATCCTGTCTCTTGCCATCAACAACCGGAATACAGCTGTCTGGGCAGAAAGGTGCGCAGAGAAGGCAGTTAACACATTTCTCCCAGTTCATAACAGGTGTCTGTGTTCTCCATTCGCCGGTCTTGAAATCCTTCGAACCGCCGCCTCCGTAGATCTGGTTGCCGAGAGTCATGTCCTGATAAGGAGCTTTCTCGGTTACTTTGCTTATATCTGTTGGATTATCAGTATTTCTGTTCTTGTTCTCAGCCATTACTGCACCTCCTCAAATGCCATTCTGAGGGCCTTCATGTTACCTTCGATAACCTCAGGCTTCTTGGCAAATTTGTGCTTGTAGGAATCCTCCATCTGCTTCATGAATTCATCCTGATCCATTATATTTGCAACCTTAACGATGGCTGCGAGCATAGGTGAATTAGGGAAATATTTTCCAAGTGCTTCTATAGAAATCTTTCTTGCATCGATGGTGTAAACTTTGCCCTTGTAGCCGCGGAGGAGAGAAACTATCTCTTCCTTGCTGCGCTCGGTGTTGATGATGATCGCACCGTCCTCTGAAAGGCCGCTTGTTACATCAACTGCGTGGAGCAGAGTTTCGTCAACTACAACAACGTAATCCGGGTTGTAGATGTTTGAGTGAGCACGGATCTCTGTATCACCGATTCGGTTATAAGCTGTGATCGGCGCGCCCATACGCTCCGGACCGTATTCAGGAAAGCCCTGTACGTACATTCCGGTATTGAATGCTACATCGGCAAGAAGGAGAGCAGCGGTTTTGGCACCCTGGCCGCCTCTTCCGTGCCATCTGATCTCAATGTGTTTTTTCATTTCTATATGTCTCCCTTATTTATAGAAGAAATTTATTACTTTTTCTTTGTCAATAGCGCACAATGTATAGATTATAGCACGATAAATAAATTTGTAAAGAGTAAAATTTTCGGAGTTTTAGGATATTTGCAATAAAAATTGCACCCACGGCGTTTTGGGGCGCTGTGGGTGCGATTAATATAGCTCTTTATTGGGTTTGTGAAGCCGATCCAATGATGAATTTAAATGGCTACTCATCAGTCCCCAGAATGTCGCGGGCATCAACAGCCGGTGGATTCGCCCAGGTTTTGCGGTAGGCTCTCGGGGAACTGCCGAAATATTTGCGGAAGGTCTCTGACATGTAGCTTACTCCGTTGAAGCCGGTCATGGATGCAATCTCGGTAAGCGTCATCGGGCTTGATCGGAGATATTCAGCAACCTTTCTGCATCTGAAATGCATGAGGTAGCTGATCGGAGACTCTCCGACGTACTGGTTGAAGAGTGCGTTGCAGAGCGAACGGCTTATATTTGCGCTGCCTGCTATCTCATCGAGCGTAACACTTTCCTTATAATTTACCGAGATGTGATGCATCATCATCTTGAAGAGCTGCATCCTTGGGTCTGAAGAGACTTCGGTTTCTTCAGGAAGATAGTGGCTGACCTGCTTTCTTATTATTTCCCATATTTTAAAGAAATGCAGGGTGACCTGAAAGGCATCATGGCGGATATCAGGCATCTCCAGCATGATATTACGGATCGGTTCAACGTATTCGTTATAATTTCTGAATCTGAGGTAGGAAATCTCAGGGTTGTCGATGATAGGCCGGACGGCCTGCATCTCGACTGCGACTGAGGACATCAGGACACTCGGATGAATGATGAAGATGACATATCTTGCAACCTTGTTGTCCAGGCATATGCTGTAGTGAATCTGATTGGAGTTGACAACGATGGTATCGCCCTCGTTCAGCTCAATCGTATTTCCGTTCACGGAATAGGCCATTCTGCCCTGCTTAACGGTCACAATCTCGATATCCTCGTGGAAGTGGGGAACCCTCTCCCAGGTGACATGGGGCGCAACCCAGCCATCATATATATAGGAAGGAAAGGACGGATTGTCATAATTGACGATCTCCGAGCCGTCGTCCCTCTTAACTATTAATCCCATTACTTCGCGGTTCATACGTTTTCTCCTAAAATAATAGATATATGATAATATTCCATAAAACTATAACAATATTCCACTGGTGTGGAAGATAGTTATAGTTTTTAGGCATTAAAATGGTGGATTTATGTTTCTAAAAACAATATACTTATAAACACAAGAAAAAGCAAGCGATATTTTTTTGATATAGAAGTGGAGGAAAAGAAGATGGCAGAACAGGCAATAATGATGAAAAACATATGCAAGGACTTCAAGGTTCTGAACAGGAGTGAAGGCCTGAAGGGAAGCATAAAGGACCTTTTCTCGAGAGATTATAAAACAGTTTCAGCTGTAAAGGATGTAACTCTTACTATTGAAAGAGGCGAGATCATCGGATATCTCGGACCGAATGGTGCGGGCAAATCGACAACGATCAAGATGATGACCGGAGTTCTGGAGCCTACATCGGGTGAAATACTTGTTAACGGAGTGATCCCTTACAAGAATCGTACCAGAAACGCTGAAAATATAGGAGTTGTATTTGGACAGAGGAGCCAGCTGTGGTGGTCGCTGCCGCTGATCGAATCGTTCAGACTGCTCAGGGACATCTATATGGTTCCGGAGAAGCAGTATCAGGATACGATCGAGCTTTACCGCTCACTGGTGGATATTGAGCCTATTCTTCATAAACCTGTAAGGCAGATGTCTCTCGGTCAGAGAACTCTGTCGGACATACTGGCTGCATTTTTGCACAATCCATCGATTGTATTTCTGGATGAGCCTACCATAGGCCTTGATGTATCGATGAAGGCGAAGATCCGTTCACTTATACAGGGACTTAACAAGGAGAAGCAGACAACAGTTATCCTTACGACTCACGATATGGGCGATGTTGATGCACTCTGCAGAAGGATAGTCATCATCGATAAGGGGCAGAAGATTTACGATAACGATATTGACCACCTGAAGAATTACTTCGGTTCATACAGAACTCTGAAGATGAAGGTTGGACAGGATGAGTGGATAGAGCAGCTGATCGACGAGAAGACAACGGATATCATGGACGTTATCCTTGCTAAATGTAAGGAGACCAAGGTCAGGGATATCCAGCTTGTCGAGATTTCAACCGAAGAGGTTATTAAGAAGATTTACGAGGGAGGTGAGGCTGCATCATGAGTGTTAAGAAGAAGCTTTCGCTGATGCGTGCCGGGATCATGGAGTCCCTGCAGTTCCGCCTCAGTACATTTATGACCCTAATGGGTAATCTGGTATACCTGATCCTGGTGTATTACCTCTGGAAGGCAATCTACGCGTCATCCGGAACGGACAGGGTGAACGGAATGACATTCACGGATACCATGATCTACCTGATACTTGCTACGGCAATATTTAACTTTCTGGAAATGTTCATAGTCTGGGACATGAGCAGGAAGATTCAGTCCGGTGAGATAGTTCTGGATCTCCTGAAACCGATGGGCTTCAGAAAATATATGTTCTGGAGCACCTCAGGAGCTCTTGTGATAAGCTTTTTCCTCACATTTGTTCCTACATTTATTGTGGTTCAGCTGATTACCAAGGGATCGATCCACATGGGACTGAATGTGGTATATTTCCTGATATCGGCTGTTATGGCGCTGGTAATCAACTTCAATATTGATATGCTGGTTGCAACCATCTGTCTCTATACCGAGTCAACCTGGGGAATAAATATAGTTAAGGAAACTATAGTCCTCCTGCTGTCTGGCGCGACGATACCACTGGCATTCTTCCCTAAGGGACTCAAGGCGGTTGTTGACTATATGCCATTCAGAGCTGTGTATGATGTTCCGCTGACAATACTTCTTGAGAAGGATGGCACGAACGAACTCGAGGGGCTTCTCGGAATGCTGGGCTTCCAGCTTGCGTGGTGCATAATACTTTCGATTGCGGGTATCTGCTTCTGGAATCATTCAGTGAAGAAGATCACTGTTAATGGAGGTTGATCATATGGAAAAGAAAACGAAAAAGAGGCGCGGCTTTGGCTTCTACGCCTCGATATACAAAAAAATACTGATCCAGGATCTGAAGACCAAGATGAGCTACCGTGCGGATTTCATTATCTCAACCTTCGGAATGATACTTACGAATGTGGCCGGCTTTGTCTCATTTATGATCATCTTCAAGAACTTCCCGAGCATCAATGGCTGGGACTATCACCACATGCTGTTCCTTTACGGATTTTCGCTGATAGCCCTCACACCGGTGCAGTGCTTCTTCGATAACAACTGGAATCTGAGATTCATGGTAAGGTCGGGCGACTTCATCAAATACTGCTTCAGACCGATAAATGTATTTTTCTACTTCATTTCTGAGGTTTTCGATGTGAAGGGAATCGGACAGTTTATTTTCGGAGTCGGAACACTCATCTATGCATGGGTGCATATCGGAATTCCGGTGACGGTTCTTGTTATACTTAAACTGATACTGTACATTATCACGGCGTCGCTTTTCATGATTTCACTTATGAACTTTGCGGCAGCAACCTGCTTCTGGCTTCAGGGCTCGGGCTACGTCATGGTTCTGATGTTCCGTTTCAAGGATTATGCAAAATATCCGGCAACAATCTTCCACGGACTGTTCAAGATACTATTCACCTTCGTGATACCGGTTGCGTTTATCGCTTACTATCCGAGCATGGGCATCCTCTCACCGGATGATGTTCCGCTTCTCACGATACTTTCACCGTTCATCGGAGCAGCCTTCTTCTACCTGAGCTATAAGTTCTGGATGCTGGGCGTTAGAAAATACGATTTCACGGGTTCGTGATGCTAAGAGATACGTACCTGTAGAGTGCCATGGCTGTTGAGTGAAAATACATCCACAACTGACCGGTTTTTATTTATAAAATATGTGTGTTAATTCAATGTTAAAGAATGCAGGGCGGTGCCGATCGGCACCGCCCCTTGTTGTCATCCGGATTATTTAGCTTTATGGCTTTAATTATAAGGTTTAATGTATATGATCAGGATAAAAAATCCGGCTGGTGGGTTTAATATTTATACTCTTGGTGATATAATAGAAATGACATATTTAAGCGTGTTAATAAACGGCAAAGTATTTAGAAAAAACTATATTAAAGTGGGAAAAGGTTGTAGAAAAGTGAACAGACACAGTGGAACGGCAACAGGTATTTTATTATCCGCTCTGGTTATAGCAGGCGGGTTTTATATTTGGTTTTCATGCATAGTATCGGTAGCTTTAATGATCATGATACTTGTGGAAATATTTAATCAGAAGAAAATAGTCATCATCAAGAATCCTTTTGGTATAGCAGTGATGGTGGTGGGGCTTTTCTATTTGCTTTCGTGCCTCTGGGCAGTGGACAGAGGGATGGCTCTTTTCGGGTTTTTCAAATTCCTTCCGTTTCCATTATATCTGATCTATCTGGAGCAGCATGAGATTGACAGAGAGAAGATCATAAGGCTTCTTCCGGCGGCAGGTACTGTTATTACGGTCCTTACATATATAATGAGTCGATTCAAGACGTTTGATCTCGTAGTTGCGGAGGGCCGTCTCAGTGGTTCCTTCCTTTATCCAAATACATTTGCGATATTTCTTCTTGTGTGTCTTCTTGTGGCAATTGGCGAGATAATTAACAAGGATTATTTTGAGATAATTTACGCAGTTATTTTATTGTTTGGTATATATAAAACAGGCAGCAGGGCAGTATATATAATCACTGTGGCAGCACTTTTTGCTGTGCTGATGATATCAAGTATAAAACCGGTAAAGAAAATAATCATTTGCATATGCGGAGCCGGTACAGTAGGTGTAGCAGCAATCCTGTTTGGAGGACGACTTGCCGATATTTCGCTAAAATCAAGCACTTTTCTCGGGAGACTATTATATTACAAGGATGGGATCAGGATTATTCTTAAGCATCCGTTTGGATTGGGATATCATGGATATTATTTCGTTGAAAAGCAGTACCAGACAGGAGTTTATAATGTGCTGAATATCCATAATGATGTAATGCAGCTTTTTTTGGATATCGGTTTTATTCCTGCTTTGCTTTTCTTTGCGGCTTACATCTATTACATTGTTCGTACGATAAAACAGAAAAATGGATTGAAGGCGATAGTGCTTACGGCTATTCTTATGCATATTGTATTTGATTATGATATGCAGTTTATTGCGATACTTTTCATTATTCTCCTGTTTATTGACGATAGAAGAGGTGTGTCAAATGAGAGGGTATCGATACTCTCTTTGGGGATAGTGACAGTGGTTCTGATGATATGTATCACAGGGGCACTCAAACTTGGATCCTCAGATTATCTCTACACCATTCACAGATATGAAAAATCATATAAATTGTACAACGGAAATACAATGTCAGAAGCGTATATGCTTAGAGAGATAACCAATCCGGATGAACTGAAGAAGTATTCGGAAGATGTTGTTGATAAAAATAAGGAGTTGTATGTCGGATATTTATATTTAGCCAGCAGTTATCTGCAGTCGGGTGATTTTCTCAGTTATATGAACTATACGTCTATTGCACTTGAGAAGGCTCCTTATGAATATCAGAACTATGTTGACTATGCGACGGTACTGATATATGCTGCGCAGACCTATATTAATGATGGGGATAAGGAAAGTGCAAGCATCTGTGTCGGTGAGTTAAACAGGATAACAGGAGAACTTGAAAAGCTGAAGGACAGTTCTGATAAGCTTGCCTGGAAAATATATGACAAGCCACAGACAGAACTGCCGACAGAGTATCAGAACCTTATCTATAGTTTGAAGGAACAGTTGTATGAGTAGCAAGAAGAAAAAGAACTCTAATAAGAACAATAAACAGAACAACAGGAATAACAAACAGACTGACAGGAGCAATAACTTTAGCAGCAGTGCCGATGGTGTAAAAATTGACTCATCAACTGATAATACTAAAAATAATTCAATGATCAGTAAATTGAGGATATTCGGCATAATAGCCACAGTTCTGGCTTCAATAATTATTGTGATTATCGGTGTAATTCAGGATAAAAAATATAAAGATGATCACAAGAACATTGAAATCCTTAAAGCAGATGGTACGCATCTTGCAGATATACGTAAGGAAGATGGGGAGATAGTATTTGACTGTGATGTCAGATATATGACCTATGTCGGTGTTGTTTGGGAGGAAGCCAAGGAAAAACTCGGGGAAAAAAAACTGCTCGACAGCGGAGCGAAGATATATACCTTTTTTGACCAGGAAAAGTTTAATACCATCGCAGAAGCGGCTGAGAGTGTCTATACTGAGGCTTATGGCGACGCGGCTGTATGTCTGGCTGATGTGACAGGATGCATACTTGCAACATATCAGAAGACTGAGCAGTATGACGACAATATCAATTATATTCTTGCCGGAACATCTGCCGGATCTGCAATAAAACCTCTCTCTGTTTATGGACCTGCTATTGAGGCGGGACTCATAACATGGGGCAGTATCATAAAGGATGAACCGCTCTTCTATGAGGATGATGAATATGGTATTCCTGTACCGTGGCCGTCAAATGTGGCTGATTTTGAAGGCAGGGATTATACGGTCGGAGACGCTGTGAAATATTCAATAAATACTATCGCAGCAAAAGTTCTGGACGAATACGGTGCAGAGCGGGCGATGGATTTTTTGGAAATGAATTTCGGAATAGATATTTCCAGAGAGAGAGAAATCGCAGAAACTGAGGGAACAAACGCCGTTCTTGGTAATCTTGCTTTCGGAGCACTTCGAAACGGAGTGACGATTAAGGATATGACCGGATATTATCAGGTGTTTGCAAATGGTGGAGTATATCAGCCGGCTTATGCCATAGATAGAATTGAGATAGCCGGAAAGGCTGAATATACCCACGTTGACAACATACGAAGAGTTTTTTCTGAGGAGACAGCATACATCTGCAATCGTCTTCTGAAAAATGTGCTTACCGAAGGCGGAACCGGAGCACCGGCATATGTAGACGGCTTGGATATCTGTGGCAAGACCGGTACTTCGGACGGATTCAGGGATAACTGGTTTGTTGGATTCACTCCCGAATATGTCTGCGCAAGCTGGTGTGGAAATAAGGATGGAAGAGTCAATTCCGAAAGAACTCAGCTTGAAATATTCAAAAGAGTCATGGAAATGCTGGATCATGATAAGGCAGTGAGGTATACGATTCCTGCATCTATCAGAGAAATAAAGATATGCAAGAAGACAGGGAAGAAGGCAGGACCGAACTGTAAGGATACAGAGGTCGGATATTTTACGGAGGATACTGTTCCTGAGAAATGCAATGAGTAAAATCTCTTTGTGACAGACAGATTATAAAGCATAAGGTGTTTGGCAGTGACCGAGCATTATAATAAAGGCTATATTTATATATTTTAAAATACCCTGCACGGGGAGGTGAAGTATGGCGGGGGCTAAAAAAAGAAAATGAAGGAGGAAGTTAAATGAAGCTTAGTAGTTTAGAAAAAAAGTTTATCGCTTTAACGCTTGCGTTGGCTATGATCTTATCCTTCGCACCGATATCAAAAAGGGTTGAAGCGGCAACAGACAGCAGGGCTGTTACAACTAAGGCGTTAAATTATTATACGCCACAGGAATATGAAAGCGATAACGATAAAACCTATGGTGATTTCACATATCGCGACGATGGTAACGGGAATGTTGTTATTACAGGTTATAAAGGCAGTTCCAAGAAGGTTACGGTTCCTTCCAAGATAGGAAAGAAAAAAGTAATTGGTGTTTACGGAGCGTTTAAAGACAATACAAAGGTTACAGATATTATACTGCCTGATTCGGTTGTCAGGCTCGAGTATGAGGCTTTCAGCGGTGCATCCAATCTGGTGAATGTCAATCTGGACAATGTACAAAGGATAGGATTGAGATGCTTTATCGGTTGTAAAAAACTTGGTGATGTTGAACTTCCTGAATGCCTGGTTGATATCGGAGAAGGTTTTAGCGGCGCACACATCAAGAATTTTACTGTTTCAAACTATATTGCGGGTAGACCATATGGAATAGGAAACGTTGAGATTGATAACTTCTGTTTTAAAGATGGAATAACAACAGTATGGATGAATTTTTCTAATATAAAAACATCGGCTATTACTATTCCGGATTCAGTAAATGATATAAGATTTGCGAAGTTTAATTATAATTACTTGACTATGACTGAACTGCCTAAAAAGAAAATAATACTTGGAAGCGGAATAACAGAGATTTACACAGGTCAGTTTGAATTTACAAAAGATGAAGTTGTAATTGGAGAAAATGTTCAAAAAATAGATCAGTATGCATTTTTTAATTCAAAGATCAAGAGCCTGACCATTCCGGATAGTGTCACTGAGATACAATACAAGGCGTTTTCCGAATCGTCAGATCTATCTGATGTTTCATTCTCTAAAAACCTGACAAAGGTTGCCGGTGGAAATGGTGGCTTCATGAGCGGTTCGCTGTGGTACGAAAACCAAAAGAATGGTGTGGTGTATACAGGCAGTGCGCTTTATGCATATAAGGGATCCGTTCCTAAGAAAACGACCATAAATGTTAAGTCAGGTACTAAAGGCATAGGGTATATGGCTCTTCAAACAGATGATCTGTCCGGTAAGAATATAACAAAGGTTACACTTCCGGATGGACTTCAGTATATCGGCGGTGTTTCATTCTTCAATACAGGAATTAAGGATATCAATATTCCGAATACTGTTACAGAGATAGGTCCTGCTGCTTTCGGAAACACAAATCTGAAATCAGTTTACATACCTAAATCAGTGACTACGATCGGGAAATATGCATTTGGATATGAATGCAGTGATTTAAAGAAACACAATTCTGTATGGATAAATGAGGATTGGATGATATTTGATGATTATATAACCACAACAGATCAGTACGGATCTATGATGTCATATATCTATTCATATACTCATTCTGAAATGAATGATAAAAATCAATTGGAAAAAGAGGAACGATATCGAGGGGTTAATACAACGTGGCCAACTTTTGTTGGTTTCTCAACTGACGATTTATACTGGGTTGCAAACGATGGTTATTATCAGCAATCAGCACCATATATACCGACCAAAGTGTCCGACTTTACAATTATAGGTTATAAGGGCTCTGCTGCTGAGAAATATGCCAAAGATAATGGTTTCAAGTTTGTTGAAGCTAAAGAAGGCGTATATGAAGAGGGTGGAGTCAAATACTATTATAAGAACAATACCAAAGCAACCGATGTAACGGATGTTCTTAAAGATCCACGTTCAGGCAAGTGGTACAACGTTGTAAAAGGCAAGGTTACCGCAGGACCTACTGTTGCTAAGAATTCACTTGGCTGGTGGTATATCAATAAGAATGGTGAGGTTGATTTTAAATATAATGGCCTGGCTAAGAATTCCAACGGCTGGTGGTATCTCAGAAATGGC
>CAMNMC010000086.1 GCA_946544235.1 uncultured Lachnospiraceae bacterium
TTTCTTTTTTATCTTTCTCATTCCATCAAACACCACATGTTCAACCTTTTTCTTACCCATTTTAAATCACTTCAATCTATTATAAACCAACACTTACAATACTTTCCAGTATCCTGCCTTTTTTGAACCAACCCGCTCTATATACCCATTTTCTCTTAAAAATGATATATTGTTTTCTACTGCTGTTTCACTCACACCTAATATGTTATGAAGTTCCGCAGTTGTAATGTTTGGATTGTCTCTCATTTCTGCAATAATCTTTTGTCTTCTGGAATTTAAAGGTTTCTTATCCCCAACCTTTTTTCCAACTTTATTCCCAACCTTATTCCCAACCTTATTTATTCTCTCAAATGGGATAGTAACAACAATGGAATTCTCCCTAAATGAAAATGCATCTTTTCCATACATTTCCGTAATTTTAGGAACCCCTCGTCCGGATTTCTCACTTATGTGCAGTTGAAGGAAAATCTCGGATAACTTTTCATTTACAGGGATTGATTCTCCTAAGAAAAATCCCTCCATGGTCTGCGCTGGTGCAAGTGTTCCTCTCGATAATATCTCTATCCGGTCAGAGAAAACCGAAATCATTGGCTCATTTCCTTCCACCCATTTATTGTGTAGAACGGCATTTATGATAGCCTCACGAAATGCCTTATTATCAAATAAAGGTACTTCTTTTCTCTCAACAACTCTGTCTGTTTCGTCCGTCTGAATCAGGTTCAACACATCCCCATAACGCAATAACTCGTCCAGGCTGTATAATAAACAGTCATTTCCAAATTCACGCACTGAGAAAAGATTAGAGCCTTTTGTTTCTCCATCAAAAATAGATACACGAAGCGGAAAATGGGAATTATCCGATAATAACTGTGCTAAAATATTAAATTCGCCCTCCTCCGTTTTTAAACCCAAGTTCTTAATAAACGTCTTTTGATTCAAAACAATCCCTTTTGAACCATAATATCCAAAGAGTTTTTGAAATGTAAGCTCCTGATATTTTGCCGGTACCGTTTCTATCGTTTCCGTTCTTCCATCAAGTATTTTGAAAAGTTCAATTTCTCTCTTAGGGTAATCTTTCATATTACATTTTGACGATCCTATCCTTAAAAACCTCTTATCTTTAAATGCCGTAGGAATTTCGGTAGCCGCAGGAATTACCAAACCAACGACTCTCTTTCCATAAATTTCTGTTTCTTCAAAACTAAAATTTATGCTTGGTGACAGATTTCTCGCAAGATAATTCTGATACGGTTCCTTGTTATATTCACAATACTGGTTAAATGTTGTTCCTACAATTTCATGGGTTGTATCATTTACACCCCAAATGAAATACGCATATTTTTTATAATGAAAAGCCGCCGCATTTGACAGGGCAGATACATATTCGCCTAATGCCTCAGGCTGAAACCAATTTTCCTTAAATTCAAACCATTCCTGTTCATCACTTAAGGCACATAAATCTAAAACAATTTGTTTAATATCCATTAGTATGCTCCTTTACCCAACTTTTATTCCCAACCAAAATAATTATAACATGTTGGGAATAAAGTTGGGAATAAAAATAAAAAACTTCAGATTTTCTTATAAGGTTTCTTCTTTTCCCTTTACCTTTTGTGGCATAGGCTTTTCTGTATCTTCTCCTGCAACCTTTTCTTAAGCTCTTTTCAAAATATAAAGTACTGATAATCGATGAAATCGGATATGCCAATCGACATGGATACAGCAAATATCTTTTTTCAACTCATCGCAAAGCGTTACGAGAAAAACAGTACAATAATCACAATAAATATGCCGTTTTCCAAGTGTGGTGAATTCTTTGGATCAGCCACACTGGCAAACGCTGTTCTGGATAGACTGCTACATCATTCGAGCATCATATCCATCAAGGGTCCGTCATACCGAACAAAAGATATCCGGTCCCTGTTAGAAGCTCAAACCACGGAGGAATAAGTGGAAAAACCTACATTTTTATTTTCCACTTTTCCTACATTTAAATATTGACATTTACATGTAGTAATATTGTTTATCTCTCTCGGGCAGTAAACATACTGATTCTCGTGCCGTAACAGATCAGAAAAGATCCAGCGTACTGTCCAGATAGATTGCTTCTCTTACATTCAACTGATATTCAGGTTTCACCATATAGTAAAGTAATAATTCAAGTATTACAGCACTTCCCAGACTCCTGCCTTCTATCTTAAAATGTCTGAAGCCGGCAGGTTCATATATATTTAGAATGTCCTGCACGCCGATAAATCCCGGGTTCTGCATGGCCAGAGAAAATCGATAGCCTTTATCTGCATCCGGTGACACACATATATGATCTTCACAGTCCTCCCCCAGGCTTTTACGACTTACATTTTCATAACATTCCTTTCTGTCATAGCAGTCAAACCAGCAGCACTCATTGCAGAGAAATTCCACCTTCAATTTCTGTCCCTCGGAAAGGCTGTTTAATTCATCTAACCTTTTGTTTAGCCTGAAATCAGGAACCACATATTTAAAGTCTTCTCTTCTTAATTCGGCCTCGAAATCTTTAAAATCCGTAAGAACCTTGGTAGTTGATGAAACAAAGTAAAATGCCGGATATTTCTTCTTTATATGATCCAGAAGCAGATCCGAGTGTATGATCACGCCGTTTGGCACTTGTCCATTCTTCTCGTACAGTGCACAAAGAGCATTACATTTTTTATCGCTAAGATGTTTTTCTTCAAGAAGGGAATTGCTGAATGTAAGTCGTGCGGAAATATTATATTCCCTCAGGAGCTCCGCAACCTTTTCAGGCTGAGCATCGCCGAATCCTACTCGTCCTCCGCCCCACAGGCAGTCCTCTGGGGCTCCGTATATCGATCCTATATCACACCAATCATAAAAGTATTCCCTGCGCTCCCGGAAGAGTGGAAGGAACACTTCATAGAGACTATAAAATTCGAACAAACCCGGAAGGTGATAATAAATCATTGGTCTTTTCCTCTCATATCACTGTCTTAAAAAAGACTATCATCTCGTGAGGTGAAATTTTTGAACTCACCAATCCTTCATCTATTTGAACAATTTCTAGTAAAAGCTCGTAAAGCCAGATCTCTAAAGTTCAAACATAAAATCCTACAGAGTATGAAATAAAACAGTTTGGAACCTATTGTATCATAAGTTCCGAACTAATATCCACATTAGCTCATACTATGGCAAGAATAATTATTAAAAATGTGACTAAAGTCATATTTGAAATATACCTTTTTTCACTACACAACTAAATATGCAGATTATATAATAAGCGTGTCATATGGAGATAGATATAAGCTCTGATGACACGCTTATTGTTTATATGTGTTTAATTCTTAGGGAGAGAGTAAATGGATTTGAACAGGACGATATCTAAAGCAGGCTCATTGATCGTAACAGTGACAGTATTTCTGTTTGCAATATTTCTGATAATCAATTTTTCTATGGGTGGATACTTTGTCTGCCTTATCCTGCCGATAGGTTTTATCATGATGACTGCAGGTCTGCACAACGAGTGTGAAGCTGACCGCAAAGTTGCTGCAAATACAGGTTTGATCCTCGCTGCAGTATACGGCACTTTTATCATGCTCGTCTATTTTTCACAGCTGACCACGGTTAATAACGAACAGTTGAATGAACAAGCGGCAAAGCTGTTAGAATTCAATAAGTTCGGGCTTATCTTCAATTACGACCTGCTCGGATATGGTGTGATGGCTCTTTCTACCTTCTTCACGGGACTTTCAATAAAGCCGAAGTACAAGACGGATAAGTGGCTCAGAGCGCTGTTGATGATACACGGAGTATTTTACTTCAGCTGCACGTTTATGCCGATCACGGGTATGTTTGCAAGGATGTCCTCCGGCGGCGACGGACTCGGCGGAAGGCTTGCTCTTGTCGCCTGGTGTGTGTATTTTCTGCCCATCGGAATACTATCATTTTTTCATTTCAATTCCGAAGAAAGATGAAATGTGGCACCTGTTTTTTAGCGGCAAATCCCCGTTCGTCAGGATGATTCAAATAGCGAAAATACATTCTATTCTTTTTGTAAAGCTTCCAATACATTCCTGATATTCTCTTCATTCGGAAGGATGATATTTATGTCCACTTCCGGATGCTCATTAACATATGCGGTAAGGAACTCCATCAGATTATCTTTGGTTTCCATGTAGTCATCTATGATAACCTGATCACTGTATCCCAGTTTCTTCAGAATAATCGCCGAAACCACGCCTGTGCGATCTTTTCCGGCGTTGCAAAAGTACATAACATTACCGGCTGCACTCATTATGGTGTCGATGATCCTATTCATCTGATCATCCATCATTTTCAAATATGTTCCTGCCACAGCTTCAGGTGATTCAGGCACATCTCCACCACCGGTCACCGGCAAATGATAATAAGTAAATCCATCTTCATTTTCCAGCCGGCAAGGTCTGGTTTCATACTCTTTCTCTTCTCTGATGTCAACAATCGTAGTAATATCGTTTTTTCGAAGCCACTTCACTTCATCATCCGTGAGTTTTCCAGGATAATCGCTCCGTATATATCTCAAGTCCCCGGTAGGAAGTGCTCTTGTATTTAATGTTGTATGTAATATTGATCCCATATGATTACTTATTCATCCCTTAAATAGTCTTTTCGATACATTGCAGCAACATTTCGACAACATTACTAAACATTGCAAAATCGAAATGTTCTATATTAACCGTTTATTCAAACACAAACCGAGCGAGTTCTACATCGCCGTCTCTTTCAGTTGATTCTATGCGAAATCCACATTTTTCAGTATAAAACTTTACATTCTGTTTCTTGTCCAATGGTGTAACAAGAGTGAGCATCTTCCAATCATCAAGCTGTGTCTTTATAAACTCTATTGCCTTTGTACCTATTCCCTTGCCCTGATACTCCGGAATAATGCACAGGTTGGCAATCTCATATACTCCGATTTCGATTTGTTTACTGGAAATACAGCCGACAGGCATATTATCACACATAATGATATATTTAGGAATTGTTCTTATTGACTCTTCCATTCCTTCTATTGTTATTCCATATCCGGGACAATAACCATATCGTAAATAATCGTCATAATAAGCAGCATTATAAATACTGATCAATAGCTCTGTATCTTCTAAAACAGCTTTTCTATATTCTGTCGTCATAATGTAATAACTCCCTAAACAATATTATCATTATCTATTTATACATTTTATTCAAAGAATTGTACTTTCTCAGTAATCCCCTCAACATCATCTGTATCTTTAAGATTCAATGCCACCGACACGCAGCTTTTTCTGGTAAAAGACGAATCCATCCTCAATTTTTATAATACTATAGCCTAATCTTTTGTAAAAAGCATTTGTCCGCTCATTCCAACATGGGGTATCCAGATTAAACTCAACAGCACATGGAAAATTCTTTTCTATGCAATCCATCAAGCGAATTCCATAGCCTTTTCTATGATAGACGCTATCAATAAAAATCCTGCCTACGTATACACTTTTTTCTGTTTCATCCAAAAATACAATGGCTGCCCCTACCAAATCTTTTCCTGTCATTGCTTGATACAGATGCCCCTCCAGGGCCATCTGTTTATGCCATTCTATCGAATCAAATTCAGGAGGACAATCGCCTTTACCTCCGCCGACATTTACATCTGTTTCAAAGGCTCTGATAGACATATCTACGATTTTTTCTACCTGATCTGCCTCTGCTTTGACAATATACATCTCACTTCTCCTTACTGTCTTACAAATCCTAAATATATCAATTTCGGTCTCCATATTCTCTGAATGACGATACTTCCGATATGACTGATCCTGACAATCGCCTTATCGGCCGTACTTTGCTGCAAGCTCATCCCAGAACGCCCCGATCGTTTCGTACCGCTGATCGTTTTCCGTGGAAAAAGTTCTGCCGATTCCTCAAATCATTTATTTCTGAAGATTTTCCAACAACGCCTGCACTTCCTCCAGCTTGGGAGGATATAACGGAAGCGGAAAACGCGATATTGCTACAGCTGAACAGGCACTTGCAAAACGCACTAATCTCTCGTCATCCATACCATGAAGCAAGCCATATACACATCCGGCCTTGAATGTATCTCCGGCACCAAGCGTACTTCTGACATCAACAGAGAAAGGCTTACATCTGCGTACAGGCTCTCCCCTGCGCGCATACAGCATATCACCTCCGCCCTGCGTCAGGATTGTTAATCCGTCTGTTTCCTTCTGCATCAATTCCACAACCTTTTCCGGATTCATCCCGGCATATTCCTGATCAGTACATTCATGAGAGAGCACATTTATCGCTGCGTTCTTATGCAAAAACGAGTCATGCCGGCTGTCGATCGTTACATAAGGAATGCCGTGTTTCCTGCAAATCTTCGCCGCCAGAACAGATTCTTCTCTGAAATAAGGATCAATAGCCACTGCCCTTGCACATGCGATATCCTCTTCTCTTGGAATGTTCCACCATCTTTCGCCGCTTGAAAAAAGCGTCTGAAATCTTCCCATCGGAGATCGAACCAATCCGGCTATCACCACATAATCCATAACGCCGGAATCATCCGTAAAAGTCAAGGAAGACAGATCAACTTTCTTTTCAGAGTAAAACTGCTTCAGCATTGCAGCAACCTCTGTGCCGATCCATGTACCGTCCATCAGGACAGACACACCAAGAGAATCAAGAACAGTTGCTGCCGTTCCCGTTTCACCTCCCGGCAGAAAATACTGTTTGTCAATCTCAGAATAAACATCGGGCTGCAGGAAACCATCCTTTAACAAAAATGAATGTGTACCCAGCACCTGCCCAAAAAGATAAACATCATGTAATTCCTTATTCATCATATATCTCACCCTCCACTGACCATTACAAATCACAATCTCTATAAATATTTATCGATTTCCGGTCTCCATGC
Organism: uncultured Lachnospiraceae bacterium; assembly: GCA_946544235.1. Classification (GTDB taxonomy): domain Bacteria; phylum Bacillota; class Clostridia; order Lachnospirales; family Lachnospiraceae; genus Eubacterium_Q. The sequence continues at coordinate 6,923 of CAMNMC010000086.1, forward strand.
ATCCACAAGCCTCTCCAGACTCCACGCCGCATTAGCCGGACTGGTAGATGGAAGCACAACTGCTTTTATACCCGTCACAGGTTCAATATACTTTATATAGAGTTTTTCTGCAGTTTTGCCATTTACTATTATCTTCTGAATTGGTGCATTATCCAGGATTTCGCTCAGATCATTCGCCTTTGCATTCTTAATACTTGCGTCAGATGAACCTGTTATTTCACATTCTGCAATAACATCCCAAAGCGCAAGATGATTCCTGAGAATTAATTCTTTCTTTTCTTCAATCGATTCCGGAATCTTTTCATCAAAAATACTTGCGATCACCTTCCAGAATCTGTTTTGCGGATGGCCATAGAAAAACTTCATTTCTCTGGATTTTACAGACGGAAAGCTGCCAAGTATCAATATTTTTGATTCTTCATCATATAGTGGTGGAAAAGGATGTTTCTGAACATCCAGCTTATCTCTCTGCCTCATTATTCTGTTTTCTGTTTGAGTGTTATACTGGTTGATATTGATACTCTTTTTTATCTTTCTCATCCCATCAAACACTACATGTTCAACTTTTTTCTTACCCATAAAATCTTCACCACCGACCGTTTGATTTTTACTGAAAAATTAGACAGAAGTATTTCTCTCTATTTCAACGTCAGGAAATTCATAACCAAAGCCACCATTATATCCTTTTCCTCAGGTCTTGATTCAGCAATCATAAGCGTTATAGCAACAAGCGCTCCATCACTAATTATTTTCCTACCATCTTTATAAAGAGCATTGTTTTTTCCAAGAAATTCGAGGAACAAAGAAGCTGCTATAATGCCTTCAACCTTTCCCTTTTCTTTTTCGAGGCCGAAGACGTCGGTTTGAAACTAATCCCTCATTGCATCTACCATCTTACAACATTCTTTGTAGGTGATTCGATATATAGGTTCATTACCTTCCGGTCTGGGACTGGTCTATCCGAATTTGCAATGTGCATTTTTTGCACATTGCTTTTCTTATCCAACTCACCTTCCTTGAAAACATTGTTAACATGTCTTGTAACAACCGTTCTATCTACATTAAATAAATCTGTCATTTGTGACTGTGTTAACCAAACGGTTTCTCTTTCTATCGGAACAGATAAACTCAGTTCTTTATCTTTCGTCTCAAATAACACTATTTCATTATTCATGATACTCCCCATTCCTCATATAATTATCGTTGCGGCTCTTCTTTACATCACTGTTCAGCATCCGGCAGTATACTGTCCCTGTATTTTTCAAACAGTTCATGTGAATACATTTTCGGCATATCCGACTCTCTGACGATCTTCCACAGATTGGCAGCTGCCTTCAGCCTCTCTCCAAACACCCCGGTCGATTCATCCGCGCAAAAATCCTTAACAAACCTGTTCCACTGAAGCATAGACTTATCATATTTTGCATAAGTCTTCTTCCCATAATACACATCCAGAAGATCCCCAAGCGTAAAATCTTCATCACAGTTTTCCTTTACAGCCTTGGCGGTAGCAACCATATCAACATTAAACTTGAACGGACTCACACCGGTTTGTTCAGAAAAAAACTCACGAAACCTGTTACCAAAGGTAAATCCGCACTCGAGTAAGCCGGTATTCAGAGTTAACTCTTTAACTGCCGCCTTGGTCCTTCTCGCCTGCTTCTTATCCGGAAGAAGCTTTTCTCCCGAGAAATAAGTCTTGATCACATTATTCAGTTCTATCTTCCCGCTTGGCGCCCAAAGTCCGTGTGCCTTGCATATTCTGATCAGTTCCTCACGATACCAATAATATTTGCAAAACTCATCATAGTCCTTGATATCATCAAAATCCGGTCTTTCCATCTGTTTATTTCTCCTGCAACGCAAAGAATACGATCAATACATACATCATTATTTTCAGTATTATATGCGAAATGTTCACTTTTTTCCTCATTTCGCATCCTCAGTTTTTCCAGACTCCATGCCGATTGTTTGACTTTTGTCGAAAAACCCGACAGAAGTCTCCGATATATATTATCACTTTACGATTACCGTGCAAAAATATCCTGCTTCATCCGGCATGGACTGAACGCTATAATAAACCTTTTCATCCGGCATACCACAGTTTACAACCATATAAGCTGTCTTGCGGCTCTCCGATGCTTTTTTCTTTATTTCCTTCAGATGTCCTCCGGCCTTCAGTATTATAACCGTACCATCAAACGGAGTATACTCCCCTGTCGTGATCATCACCGGTTCAGAGCCGAGAGCAACAGGAAGCATAAGCCTTGCCGCTGCCGCACTGAACGAAGTCACTCCATTTATTACTTCAATATCATATCCTTCTTTTTTTATAATGTCAGCGATGTAGTAAAATGTTGAATAGAACTCAGGATCACCCAATGTCAGAAAAGCGACATTTTTTCCTGCTTTCAGTTTTTCAGATATCTTATATGCCGCTTCCTGATGTGCCGTGATCAAATTTTCAGTTTTCATAGGAAAACTGAGCACTATTATTTCCTTTTCAGAAATGCCTGAGCAAGCCTTACTGGCTATCTGATAAGCAACTCCCGGTTCAGAACCCTTTGCAGGACATGCTATAACATCCGCCATACTGATTGTCTTGATTGCTTTTACCGTAAGCAGATCCGGATCTCCCGGTCCCACACCTACAGCATAGAGTATTCCCTTCATTCTATAATCCATCCTCTTTAGCTATTGAACTCTTCTTCGCATCACTGCTATGCATCTTGTCTCTGTATTTTTCAAACAGTTCATGTGAATACACTTTCGGCATATCCGACTCTCTGACAATCTTCCGCAAATTGGCAGCTGCCTTCAGTTACACCAATTATAATCTACGGAAGGAATTTGCCGGCAGCCAGATAAAGTCTGTACCAGTCCTGGTGTGATAATGTCACATCCGAAGCAGCACATGCCTCCTTTATATGTTCAGGATTCATGGAGCCGATGATTGCCTGCATTTTAGCCGGATGTCTGAGTATCCATGCAATTGCAATAGCCGCCTTTGTTACGCCTTCACGCTCCGCCAATTCACCCAGAACCTTATTAAGCTCCGGATAATCAGGGTTATCAACAAATGATCCGCCAAACATTCCGATCTGAAGAGGCGACCATGCCTGGATCGTAATATCCTTCAGTCTGCAATAATCCAGAAGGTTTCCGTCACGATTTATCGAAAAATCAGTTGTTTTGTTATTCATATAGAGGGCCTGATCGATCAGCTGAGACTGTTCAAGCGACAGCTGCACCTGATTGATGATCAGCGGCTGTTTAACATGTTTCCTGAGTAACTCGATCTGCATCGGTACCAGATTACTGACACCGAACCACTTTACTTTTCCTGATTGTTTCAGAATTTCAAAGGCTTCCGCAACCTCCTCCGGATCAAAAAGCACGTCCGGGCGGTGCAGTAACAGTGTGTCAAGATAATCGACCTTCAGCCTCTCAAGGATCCCGTCGACACTGGACAGTATATTTTCCTTAGTCCAATCGAACTCTCCTCTTTCCGGGCATATGCCGCATTTACTCTGTATATAGATATCCTCTCTACCAAGTCCGGTCAGCGGAAAAGCTTCACTGAACCTCACCTCAGCCTCACCGGCTCCATAGCAGGTCGCATGATCAAAGAAATTAACACCACACTCATACGCTGTGCGGATAACCTTTGCAGCATCCTCCTTAGAGAGACTTGGCATTCTCATACAACCCTGTACAATTGCAGAAACCTTCTGCGGACCATTTACAATATCATATGTTTTCATAAAAAAACCTCCTGACACATAATATTCTCTGAACGATCAGTTCCGTTATATCTATAGTATTATAATTGCCTGAATAAATCTATTCACCACTTTAACATTTTACAATCTTCATAATCAACGAAATCAAAAGGTAATATATCGCTTTTATATACCCAGCAATATATTACCCTTCAATTTGTCAATACTAAGCTATTACTGTTTCATCTTCCAAATAAATCAACTGTTTTCTGCCTCATAAACCAGTTCTTCCAATATACGGACAAGCTGTTCAGAATCAACAGGTTTTATAAGATGTGCATTCATACCTGCCTCTACAGAACGGTTAATATCTTCATCGAAAGCATTACCGGTCAGTGCTATGATCGGTATCTTCTTTGCATCCGCCCTGTCAAGAGCACGAATAGCCTTGGCTGCCTCCAGTCCATCCATAACCGGCATATGTATATCCATTAGAATAGCTGCATAGTCGCCTTCAGTACTGTTCTCGAACATCTGAAGTACAAACACACCATTTTCGGCATGATCAACCTTAATATCTTCCAGTGCCAGCGAATCCTCCAGGATCTCTGCGTTTAGTTCAACGTCCTCGGCCAGAAGTATTCGACGTCCGATCAGATTAGCCCTTTTTCTGTCATTAAACACAGCTATTTCGCTTCCACGGGCGATTCTTTCAAGCTTCTCAATGATATTTGAGATGAAGAGCGGCTTCTGAAGATAATTATATACACCGACATTTATTGCTTCTTCTTCGATATCTTCCCAGTTATACGCTGTCAGAGCAACAACAACGCACTCTTTCCTATACAGCTTCAGCACCTCGGCAGAAGCTTCACTGCCGTCCATTCCCGGCATATTCCAATCCATAAGGACGATATTATAAGGCGTCTGCTTGGCATGCTGAACCTCCAGCTTATGGAGTCCTTCCTGCCCGCTCGTACATGCATCTGCCTTGATTCCAACCTCATCAAGTACAGTCTTGGCATATTCTGCTTCTATCGGATCATCATCAACAACAAGGACATACATATTGTCCTTATTGAACCTTCCGCCCTGTTCATGGGCAGGTATGGCTCCGGATTGCCCCTTACCACTGCCATCTTTTTGATTGATTGCAAGAATATCATTTATCAATCCCAGAAGACTGTTCGCACTCTCTCCGATCTTCTCCAGATAATCGCGAGTATTGCTGTCAAGATTATCATTTCTGAGCGCAAGCGTATCCAGTCCGATGATCGCATTCATCGGAGCACGAAGTTCATGACTCATACCTGAAAGGAATTTCGTTTTTTCTTTATTTGCATTCTCAGCAATAGAAAGAGCATCCGCCAGAGCTTTATTCTTGGCCATGGTCTCACGCATCTCCGTATCGACATTAGTGATACCCATGATGATGTATTTCTCATCCTCCATGCGGGATATTTTCAAATTGACATAAACAGGTCCGTTCACGTCAACTCGTCGGAAGGTCATGGCAAAGGTATCCTTACGGTTCAGTGCCTTCATGAGAGTTTTCCTGTTCAGAGCCTGAAGGAAAGCTTCCCTATCATCAATAAATACATTTTCAGCCAGCTCTGCCTTGCAGTCACTGAAGAAATGCCATCCACGATCAACTTCAGAAAGCGTACCGTTCTCACCGCCCATACAGTATTCAACATATTCTTCAGAATCCGTATTGACGTAATACATATCTATATAATCCTTCGCCAGTGTCTGAGCGATCTGAGTATATATGAGTCCCGAACTGACAGCCTTTTCATATGCTTCCTTCGTCATGGCATGCTCATGCTGGATACGTACCATATCGGTAACATCCTGACACATACCGAGAATACACAGTCTTCCTGCGATATCAGTATATTTCAGCTTTGTTGTCTGAAGCTGTCTCTGATCACCTGCCGCATCAAGAACATCTTCGAAGAAAATGTATGGCTTACTGAGTGACAGTGCTGTTTTATCATCCATCACAAAATGAGCTGCAGTTTCTGCATCAAAGATCTGTGCATCGGTGAGTCCTACAACATCCTCCGGACTTTCCTTATGAGCATATTCTGCAAACGCCTGGTTACATGCCAGATACACTCCGGTTTTCGCATCCTTGGTGAATGTCATTCCCGGCATATTATCAAGCAGAGATACAAATCTCTCCTTCAGCTCATTAACCTTCTTCGTTTCCTTTTCAGCTCTTCTATGTTCCTCTTTCTCATCATCCGCCACAAAAGAATGAAGCATACAGGTTCCGAGCATATATGCTATAGAATAAATAGGCAGATATGGGAACCACAGCTGAACAAAAAGAGTCACAGCCATGATCAGACCAAAAGCAGCCAGTATCCTGTAACGGGTATGACTTCCGGCTGCACTCCCCAGACGTATCATGGTTGAAAGCGCATATACAGATATAATGATGAGCATCATTATCTGTAACGCCAGCATGACGTAACGGGAAGGAAGAGCCTTGTAAACACATTCCTTATCCACCTCAAAAAGCACCGGTGTGAATATGTTGACCAGAGCAAGTCCCGAGATCATCACAGCAATAAAACGTCCGGTGTACACAAGAAAGTGTCCGAATCTGCTCTTCTCATCCAGATATGCGACAGTGTATTCTGCCCAGAAGGATATACCCACAGACATTGCCACAAAATATATAGTTGTATCGACAAAAAGTGCTGTTGCAAGCTTCTTCGACTCCAGAAGTCCCCACAGGATATCCGTTATGTAATAAGCTAAGATAGCAAACAGAAATCTCCTGTAAACATTCCATGCTGGTTTATCATAGGAAACCCTGAACTTGCGCAGGATATCCCAGTTAACTATGAGGAGTGTGAGCGTCGCAAGCAGTCCGATTGCAGAATAATACATACGCTACCTACCTTTTATTTTCTCGATTTAAGTTCTTTCTTGTTCTCGTACATGGTATGGTCTGCACGCTCATATACAAGTGCAACCTTGTCATCTTTACTATATCTTGCCATACCGATTGCTATAACGATACCGCCGTTTCTGATGGATTCATCATTATGAGCATTCATCTGTTCAACCAGTTCATCTATACGAGCATAGTCATCGCCCTGTGAGAGAACAGCGAACTCATCACCGCCCACACGGAATACAGGGCTGCGCTTAAAGGTCGTACAGATTATCTTACATGCATCTCTCAGATACTGATCTCCTGCCTTATGACCCTGAGTATCGTTAACCTTCTTCAGGTCGTTAACATCAAGGATCACAATTGCGAACTCAGGTGCACGATCCATCTCTATCTGAGCATTAAGTCTCTCTTCGTATACACAATATGCATTACGGTTCTTGACACCCGTAAGTGCATCGATATTTGCTTCTATCCTTGCCTGAGCGAGGCGTCTACTGTACTCTTCTTCCTGACGAATCTGCGAATCAATGTCACTGTAGCCAACGATAAGACGCGGCCCTTCAGGTTCTTCGATCATGGCAGCCTTCATCTGAACGTATCTCGGCTCATCCTTAATTATCAAACGATAGGTGAGTGTAAATATGCCATGCTCCTTAACCTCACTCATGATACTTGTTTCCGTAAGTGCAAGAAGGAATCTGTTCTGATCCTCCGGATAAAGCTTTCTAAGCGCAACATCTCTCGCGTCAGCATAGAAATTCTGTCCTTTTCTAGGTCTGTCCTCCTCATTAAAATACTCTGTCGAGCTGATCTCTCGATATTCAGCCGTTTCCGGATCAACTACAAATACACAGAAGAACTCACCTGCAAGAGCACTAATACGGTTATAGGCCGTTCTCTCTTCATATATCCTTGTTGCAGCATTACGCTGTTTAACCTCTTCATCAACATCAAGGATACCCAGAATGATAAAGCGATCATCATCCTGCATACGATTAACGTTTATACTTATATAGCTCGGTCCATCTTCTCTGTTTACACGGCAGGTCAGCATGAACGCATTATTATTATTATTATTAAGTGCTGCAACAAGAGTCTTCCTGTCCATAGCTTTCTTAACGTTTTCCTGATCCTCGGAATATACAATTCTGTCAACTTTATCCTGGAACAATTCAAAGAAGTGCCATCCACGATGCGACTCAACAAGACTTCCGTTTTCTTTATCCGAACGATATTCTATGAACTCCTCTGAATTAACATCGATATAGTAAAGAGCCGTATAACCATGCGCCAGAACCTGCGCAATATGAGTGAAAACGATTCCGCTGTTACGTTCCTTCTCATAAGCCTCCTTTGATCTGGCACTTCCTCTGTTGATACGGAATGAATTCGTCATATCGAGGAATATACCCAGTACACAGAGACGTCCGTTTGAATCAGTGTATTTAAGTTTGGTCACACGCATCTGTTTTGTGATTCCATCCTTGTCCGTCACCTCATCAAAGAAGATATATGGCTCATCCATAGAAAGTGCCATCTTATCATCTTCCACAAAGCGCTTTGCTGTCTCAGCATCGAAGAGTTCTTCAGGTTTCCGACCCACAACCTCTGTAGGATCCTTCTTGTTGGCATAATCAGCAAATGCCTGATTGCAGGCCAGATATTCACCGGTCTCTGCGTCCTTGGTGAAGTTCATTCCCGGCATGTTGTCAAGCAAGGATGAAATTGTCTGTTTCAGATCTGCAACCTCAGCCGCCTCATCCAACATCTTTCTCTGCTCATGAGCCGTTCTGTCAGCCTTTAGCTTCAGTACCAGTAAAAATACAACAATTGCAAATACAATCAGAATAACGGCAACCACAACGAACCAGTTATCCTTAAGGAACTCCATAAAGGTTACCTTATGATCGTATTTCATATACGATGCAAGTGCGGCATCCATACCCCCGCTATCAGTTGTGATCACAGTCTTGTTAAGAAGGAAATAAAGCTCCGTATCCCACTGCCTTACCGCAAAGGAAAGCGGCATCGATTCACCGATCGGAATCGAATAAAGATCATATTTCTCAAATGTATTTTCTGCAGCCGGAATCCTGTAACTGCTCACAAGAACACAATCAGCCTTGCCTTCGGATACTGCTTTGTAGCATGCGTTAAGGCCCTTATAATCTTTCCTTTCAGCCGAAGGATAATTATCCATTATAAAGGTTTCTATATTTCTCATTCCTTCATTGACTGCAAATACAATATCGCTGTCCTTTGAGAGCGTCAGTTTGTTTGAGGTTTTCATGACAGCGTTCATCTCTGTCTTCATTGCAGGATCGGTCAGTCTGATACCCTTCTCCTCCGCATCATTGGTGCAGAGATAGACCGGAAATATACAATCAACCTCACCGGCTTCAAGTGCAGCGAGAGCCGCATCCGTTGATTCATACGCAATAGTCTCAAACTGTATATATGAACTGTTCAGAGTATTCTCTGCATGTACAAGGAAATCTGACAACGCTCCTGTCACTTCGCCGGTTTTATTATCCTTATCGCAGAACGGCAGATAATTATCACGATATCCTATACGGATAGGACCATGCTCCTTAAGCCAGTCCTCCTGAATCGGTGTCAGAAGTGCATTTGTTCTTGCATTATACAGACGATCCTCGGATATCTTCTGGTTGAAATACGGATCCTCGTCCTGAATAGCAGCAAGAGCGAAATTGAGTTCAGAAAGAAGATCAGGACGATCTTTATTTACGACATAGTAATAGTCCGATCCACCTATCCTGAAGACAGGAACGATCCTTTCCTCAGAATCATAAGTGAAGATAGATGCATATCCGTCAATCTCTCCGCTTGTAACCATTTTCATGGATTCATCTTCACTTCCGCTAAGCTGAACGATCTCAATACTGACGTTATTATTCCCGGCCCAATCAGTAAGGAATCCTTCCTGAATACTTCCCTTATTAACTCCTATGCGTTTTCCGTCTATCGTCTTCGGATCTTCAGCTGTGATATCTCTGTTATCAATACCAACAAATATGTAATATGACTCCGTACCCATCGGGAGATCCGGATAGAGCATATATTCCTCACGCTCCGGCTTATAGGATACATCACTGAGAAGGTCAATCTCACCATTCTTAAGCATCTCAAAAAGGGTTGACCAACTTCCTTCCACATACTCATAGGTCCAGCCGGTATATGCAGCTATCTTCTGCTGATATTCGTATCCGATACCGCATTTTCTCCCAAAATCGTCATAGTAATTAAAGGATGACTCAAACCATCCTACCCGGATCACCTTATGCTCCTCTTTATCTGCAGAAACATGAAGCGGAGCCAGATAACTCATTATGAACGAAAACAGCAGGAGCATCACTGCAACCCGCTTCAGGTATTTATTTTTATGCATTCAGATCCCCCCTCTGCAGCCCGTTCAGATATGAGCCGCGCCATAGTTTCGTATAATTTATCCGGTACAACAGGCTTCGACAGATGTGCATCCATCCCTGCTTCCTTAGATTTCTCAACATCTTCATCAAATACGTTTGCCGTCATCGCGATGATACCCGGATCCATACCGATTCCGGTATCTTCCATAACGAAACGTACCCTGCAGATTCCATCTGTTTCACTAAGCTGCTCCACCTTCAGTATGACTTCTCCGCGTGGATTGGTGAATTTAACGGAATTTCCGAGAATATTGATAACTATCTGTTTAAGCTTAAGCACGTCGCCAACATAATAATCCTTTACACTGTTGGCGATCTTGTACTTGTAATTCAGTCTCTTGTCCTGACACTGAGCATTTATGATACCATTGATCTGATCCAGGAAATCTCTGAAGGAGAACTCCTCCTTCTTCAGTACCATTCGTCCGGATTCGATACGGCTCATATCCAGGATATCATTTATAAGTCCCAGAAGATGATTGGCACTCGTACCTATCTTCTGCAGATTGTCCCTCGTAGCAGGAGTCAGCTCCGGATCCCTGAGAGCAACATTCTGGAGACCTATTATCGCATTCATCGGGGTTCTGATCTCGTGACTCATATTTGAAAGGAAGCTGGATTTTGCCCGGACGATATTCCTCAGTTATCTCGGAAGATATCTCTGAAAGCTTCACAAGACCCAGATTTGCAGTGATTTCCTTTAGGACATGAGCTGTTTCGAAGAGCTCTGAAGGGTTCATACTGTCACCGGCCGAAAGAAATGTTTCCACAACACCATTCTCTGCAAATCTGCGTATATGCTTATCGACCAGCCTGTCCACTCTGAGGACACTGACTGCCTGATTATAATCACCCTAAATTCTCTGATATAACTCCTGAATTGTCATATTTTCTCCCTTCTCCGGCGCCCTGATGTCTGTTCATTTTTACACCACGTTCTTAAATGTCAGACTACTAGGAAGATTTTACCACATTTTCTGTTTTATGAACAGAAAATACATAAAAAAAGCCACATATTTTTATACTTTTTTGTGACTCAAATCCGGGTTCCAAATATGAAAAGAGGCCCGCCGAAGCGAGCCGCTTTTAACTATATAATCTGTATTTTTAGAATCCCAGATCATCGTTGACAAGTATCACATGTATCCTGTCCTTATGCCTTGAAAATCTTGTGATAAGGAACTGGCAGCATATGGTATCCGGCGACTTACAGTCCATGCATGCACCTGTCTTTGAGCACGGTGTTGAAAGTCCGAATCTCTGTGCATTTATCGGTGCAGCAACGTTTCTGGCTCTCTTCATAGCACTGTCGCTGTCGTTACATATCTTGTTCATTCCGACTATGAAAAGCACCTTCTTAGGTCCCTGAGCAATAGCTGAAACCCTGTTGGAATTACCGTCTATATTTACGATGATTCCGTCCTCGGTCATAGCATTTGCGCTTGAAAGGAAGAAATCAGCGTCATACGCAAGAAGCATTGCCGCCCTCTTGTCTTCATAAGCATCTCTGTCAATAAAGTTGTAATCGCCCTTCTGAAGAGCCTCAACAAGCCCTATCTCATGTACGCTCATACCGCCGCCCATGGTAACGGTACTCTTCTCTGGGATCAGCTCGAGTGCCTTCGCCAGAGCCGCCTCCTTATTCTCCGCATAGTAGCCTGTCATATTTCTTGACTCAAGACCCTTTATGACCTTCTGCGCCAGAAGTTCATTTCTCTTAAATATGTTTTCGTTCATTGTCTCCCTCCATGATTTTATACTAATCATTACCGCAGTTTTGTGTAGATGCTGACTTCGTCATCCCACCCCTCGTGACTACGTCACTCGGTGATGGATATTCGCCGAATCCCGGCATTCGCGTGCATACACGCATGCCGTCACTCGGCTCATTATCTACACAAAACGATCCGAGGTTATTTTACCATAATCCCCGGATCATTTTCCATAATTCTAATTATAATAATTTGTATTTTTCTATCGCCATATATGTTTTGCACCAACATATATACTAGTCACGTATTTCGCTCTGCGCCTTAGAAAAACCACCAAACAGATAAAGCCCCAGCACTGCATTAAATCCAACAGCCGCAAATACACTGAACCTCTCCACAATTCCAAAGTAATCCTTCGGTACCGCTCCTGTTCCTATCGCACCGATAAACATCATGGCAAGAGAAACGATAGCACATATCCCGACGCCCTTCAGCTTTTTGTCCTTCATACCGGCTATGATCAGAAGTACCAGTGATACAATTGACAACAGTACAACAAACGCTGTGACTACCATATGCATTGTTTCCTGAAAGGACTTGATCTCCTTGCCGCTGTCCGCCAGCGGAAACATCTTGTATCCTACATCCGAGATCAGATTCATAACAGCAAAGAGATATATTCCCAGTCTGAAAAGCTTTGACCCAAGCTTCTTTTCGGACACAAATATGGCTACACATGTTATACACACCATACCTCCGACACTGTAGAACGCCGACAGCTGACTCCAGAGCTTTCTTGAAGGCGCGGTGTCCGCAGAAAGGTCGCTTACCGCCTGTTTCATCCAGTCATATCCCGGAAACTTAAGCGGTGAAAATACAACCGCTGCCGTATATGATAAAAATGACAACAGCCCTGCAAGTCCCATCCAGTTTATAAGTTTTCGTTTTGTATCAGCTTTCTTTTCTGCTGCATCAATCAATATTTTCTTACCAGTTACTTCTTGTCCAGCCATATTTCTTTCCTCTTTTCTATCACTATTATTCAATATCTACTAACCGATATTTCCGGATACAATTCCACCGGTTTCCTCAGGATTGTTTTTTACTGTATATCCTGCAGAATTCGTCGATATAATCCTGCATCATCTTACCGTTGACCGGTGTACCTGCAGCACCCTCAGACATTTTTCCGTCCTCTGCGTCCGCATCCTTAACTATCCCTTCAGTGTTCACGGCAGCCGATTTTCCCTGAATGGTGCCGTCATTCGCTGAGTTTGCAAACATAAGATCAAATTCATGATCAAGTATTGCGTGAACCGTCATCGCAAAGGATGTCGCCGCTATGTCAGGATTCTCAAAATCAGCTATCCCCTTAACCTGCAATGCGTAAAACAGAGCTTTGGTTGCATTGATCATAGTACGCGTTTCCTTCACCATAATATCGGCTGCCGCACTGTTGATCGAACGCTCTGACATTATAACCTTATAGAACTGAAACATCTTCGTGTCACTTACCATATTTCGATACGAATTAACCGAACCAAGAAGAATATCCTTCAGAGGTATCTCCGGTGAAAGGCTTTCATAATTAATACCCTCCGAACCTGTCCGGGATTTCGATGCCTCTCTGAGTATTCCGTACATCGCTTCAACAATCTCGTCTCTTGAAGAAAAATGATTATATAGTGACGCTTTAGTGATCCCGACCTTTTCAGCAATCTGCTGCATAGAAACGGTTCCCAGTCCGTGTTCTGCGGCAAGCTCAAGAGTTGCCATTATAATTTCCATCCTTCTGTTTCTGGTATCCTTCATGATCTATTATTCCTCTCCAAAACCGTCTGACACATCTTAAAAATACATCTATTTGGCAATCGCGCTGACCTCATGATTGTATTTATACTACCGTTCGGTAGTTTTGTCAATATGCTAATTTTACTTTCAGCGAAAATAATAAAAGGAACCGATCAAATCGATTCCTTTTACAATCTTCCATCACACTATCCTGTTCAGAGTCTCTCCATTAAGATATGACTTGAAATTCTCGGCTATCACACTGATCAGCCTTTCCCTTGCTTCCATGCTCGCCCATGCTATATGCGGAGTAATGCACATATTCGGCGCGGTAAGAAGCGGATTATCCTCCCTCATAGGCTCTTCGGAAACAACATCTGCCGCTGCGGAAGCAACCTTGCCGCTCTTTAATGCATCCGCAAGATCCCCTTCATCAACAAGTCCGCCTCTTGAAACATTGACTATGATAACCTTGTCCTTCATCTTAGAGATATTCTCCCTGCAGATTATCCTCTCGGTTTCCTTAGTCATCGGACAGTGCAGCGTGATCACATCAGACTCTGCAAAAAGTTCATCAAGCGTCACAAAACGTACCGCTGTTCCAGCAGCACCCACACCATCCATATTTCCGGCTTTCGCAGTATCACTTACACTGCCGGCAGTTCCGGCGTCACCTGTGTATTTCTCCGGATGTGCCGTATGAACCACCACCTTCATCCCAAAGGCTGCAGCTATATCTGCAACTCTTCTTCCTATATTTCCATACCCGATGATACCGATAGTCTTTCCGGAAAGCTCTGTGATCGGAGCAAGCCAATAGCAGAACTTAGGACTTCTTACCCAGTCGCCCTTATGAACGCTTTCATTATGAAGCTGGATATGACACGCACATTCAAGTATAAAGCCCCATGCAAGCTGGGCAACCGATTCCGTACTGTATGCCGGAACGTTTGTCACAGCGACATTGTGTCTCTTCGCCGCCTCAGTATCTATAACATTATAGCCTGTTGCGCAGACTCCGAGATATTTCAGATTCGGAAGCCTCTCGAACGCCTCCTCATCAAACGACACCTTATTCGTAAATACAACCTCGGCATCTCCGATATGCTCGAACTTATCCTCCTCAGTTGTATTTTCGTATACAATTGTTTCTGCCAGAGATGTTATCGGTTCGAGAGTAACATCTCCCATACTGACAGCACCTTTCTCAAGAAATACCGCTTTCATAAAACCCCTTTTGCTCCGTGCAGCAGACCGTTTTACCGTCTGTACGGAAAAATATTTATTCAACTGATTCACTGCTTACAGGGAAGGTGAAATACGTATCCGGATAAGGCTCCTCATCCAGAGTAAAATGCCACCACTCCTCATCAAGCGGCCTGAAGCCGTGAGCGATCATAGCCTCTCTGAGTATCATACGATTTGCATACTGCTCCTCGGTAATATCTGTATAATCAGGATGTGAAAGTTCTCCGAAATAATCGAAGGTTCCGCCCATATCAACCTCTTTTTCCGTCCTCATATCGAAGAGAGTCAGATCAACCGTGCTTCCTCTGCTGTGACCGGAATGAAGAGCTATGTAGCCCTGATCAAAGAGCACCGATTTGTCCAGTTCAGGATAGAAATATTCCTTCATCCTTGTATCATCATTATCCTCAGCCCACTCCACGAAATTGGTCACTGCCATCTGTGGTCTGTAGGCATCAAAGATTTTCAGCCTGTAGCCCTTTTCCTTCAGATCATCACTTACTTCCTTAAGAGCTGCCGCAGCTTCCTTTGTAAGAAGTGCAACCGGCTCCTCATAACCATCTATCCTGTCACCGACAAAATTGTAAGTTGAATAATATCTGATCTCAAGGATTGCATCCGGAACAGCCTCACTCAGCAGTACAAAATCCGATGAATCTCCCGACAGCGTTACACCGTCCTCCGATACAGTTGTACCCTCCGGCACTTTTTCGGTTGCATCCTCAGCTATGGTTGTGTCTTCGCTTGTATCGTCAGCCGTGCTCTTCTCAACCTTTTCTATATCTTCAGACTGGTCGATCGTAAGATCAAAATCAGCAAACATATCATCTTCCGGAAGTGCCATCTCAAAGCCATCCGTGATATCGATACTCAGTTCGGCCTTATCGATCTTAAGCCCGAGAATATGACCTCCCTTCTGTCTGTCAGCAGACACAAAATGCAGATGCCATCCTGTTGCATTCAGATCCGACATATATGGCGGACAGTAAAGTCCAACAACTGTTCCCTCTATATTTTCATAATCAAAGAAGGTCTGATCTGTTTCAAGAACCTCTGCCAGCGGCTTATAAGGCTCCTTCTGCGCATACTCGCTTCTGACATTCATCTCGGAAAAGGTTCCGTCTATCCTGATAAAATAAAACCTGTTCTTTCCGAGTGTATCGACCTTCTCATTAAGCTTATCCTGAAGTGCTGTTATACTGTCAATCCCTGACAATTCCGCCGTCTCGTCCGTATCAAAAAAGGTCACATTTGAGAAAGGTATCGTCTCATCATCAGGAACCACTTCCACGCTTCCGTCCGCAGCCGCACGGTAAATGGTGCCGTCCAGAGTGATCATCTCTCCATTCAGCCCGTCAAAGGTACCAATACCTATATCTCCCCTCTT
Organism: uncultured Lachnospiraceae bacterium; assembly: GCA_946544235.1. GTDB lineage: Bacteria > Bacillota > Clostridia > Lachnospirales > Lachnospiraceae > Eubacterium_Q. Next base: position 23,146 of record CAMNMC010000086.1, read on the forward strand.
CTTCAGTTCATCCGCCGATATACTTCCATGATAATCTCCGAAGGTAAGCCCCTGAAGAAGTGAAACCTGAAATACAGTTTCCCTGTCAACCGCCTTCACTTCAGCATCCGACTCAGTCGTATCACCGTTTCCCGTAGTTATTTCTGTCTTCTGCTCGGTCTGTTTATTATTTTTCTTTTTGGAACCGCACCCTGCAAGACCTAACATCACAGCTGTAAAAAAAGCCGTGATCCTTACCACTCTTTTTCTCATTTCGTCACTCCTCTCATTCCTTTTGATCAGCTTTTTAACCCAAATTACACATGCATTTATTATAGCACAGAATGACAAAATAGCAAAATATAACCGGTGTAGAAGGCTATTTTTCAAACAGTAAAGGCGGTGTATTGCCCCCCTGAAGGAAGCAATACATCGCCTATAAAATCTATTTATTCAGTATATCTATATTTTTTTAAAATATGCCCGAACAGGATACACATAACCGTACCCATAACGCCCAGTATGAAGAGCATCAGCGCAGCTCCGGAACCCTTGCCGCTTCCGAAAAAGATACTGAGGTCACTGAGACTGCCGGACATAAGAGGCTCACATACATTATCGACCATCACTCCGCCAAAGAGGAGTCCTATAGGGATAGTGAAGAACTGCAGTGTATTTCTGCAGGCATATACTCTTCCCTGAAGCTTGGCCGGAATTGTATTTCTCATGATAACATTCTGATTTGCTCCCATCACCGGAACAAATATCCATCCAAGCAGCTGGCCGAGGCACCACATCACAGAACTGCCTGAAAATGCCAGCAGGAAATTCTCGGTTGCCAGCGAGAAGAACATCGTCATGTATATTACCTTAACCCTGTCCTTAGGCTTAGGCATAACGGTTGCAATTACACTGCCTATCACCATGGCTACTCCTGAGAACGAAGTAACTATTCCCAGGACATTATTGCCGCCGTTAGGATTCGGAATAATGAACGCAGGAAGTACCGCATCAAATGCTGATGCCACGAAGTTTACACCTGACATAAAAAGTATCACATACAAAATGAGCGGATTTTCTTTTAAATATCTGAGACCTTCCTTCGCCAGCTGAAGTACGCTTTCCTTTTCCTCGCCCTCTGATGGTATCTCCGGTATCCTTATCAAGAATGCAAGTGCCGAGAAAGCAATCGCAAAGGAAATAAGATCAATGGCGATCGCCGCATCCAGGCCTGCAAGACCATAAACAGCCGATGCAATGATCGGATTACCGATTGTGATAAGCGATCTCGAAAGTGACTGAAGTCCGCTGGTCTTCTGATAATATTCCTTCGGTATTATCATGGTATATGCAACCTCTGACGCAGGCTGCTGAACCGTATTCATAAGCCCCGAGATGGCATTTATCAGATACAGATGCCATACCGCGAGCATATCAGCCTTGTACAGTATAAATACAGAAACCGTACTGAGTGCCGCCAGAAGATCACATATCAGCATGGTTCTCTTCTTATCAAACTTATCTGATATAGCTCCTGCAAAAATACTCATCACGACATAAGGCGCATATGTGCATATCCTTAACGCAGCAGTACTGAGTGCCGAGCCTGTTTTCTCATACAGCCAGAGTGTAAGTGCAAAAGCAGTTACAGCACTTCCCAGCTGTGACAGGCTCTGTGTGCTCCATAAAATATAGAAATCACGTAACTTATTAACTTTTTTATTCATTTCTTTGCTCCTTAAAATGTATTTATCATTCAGAGCAAAGCCTGAGGATCATAATCCTCCATACAGTCTCCTCAAGCTCTGCATGGAGCTGATGCGGTGCATCGTCTCATCTCTTAACACCTCCTGTTTATAGATTTCAAATATGATTTATGCCGATTGAAAAACCGACCTAAATTATATTATAACACACCAGTTACAGTTATGCCTATACAATCTTTTATCCTCATCTGACCGTATTTTTTATATCCAAAATCAGCCATTTTTCAAACATCTTCTTGAATGATACGAACAATTTGTTTATAATCATTTTTACGTCAATAAATAAACTACCGGGAGCAGTAAAATGATCAGATATCAGGTTAAGAAAAATAAAAAATCGCGCATGACCTTCAGGCTGTTCGGATTATTTCTTGTGTCCTTTGCTCTTCTTATGATAGTCCCAACGCTTATGGGCTATGAAAAGGTCAAGGTCTTCTGGTTAATAATCACCGCACTTTTCGGACTGTACGGAATAGCTCTTATCATGCATTCCTTCGGTAAGACTTCTTACGATATCGAATATGAATTCAGAGATGATGATATGCTTGTGAAGCATCACTGGGGTGAGACCACCTATCGCTACGAGGACATCACCGATCTCTCGCTCATCTCACCTGATAATGAGAACGTCTACAGTATCATTAATATCCGTATGAAGAAGGAGAACTTCATCATTCCTTTCACCTTCAAGAAGGAGTTCTGCGACAAGGTCTACACCTACGTTAACGAAAGAATGACCGTCAAGATGCTTGAAGATGAGCTTGGAAAACCTGAAGAGACAGACAATACAAAAGAATAACTCCACACGAATACATAAAAGCATGCAGCCGGCATGCTCCACTAAAGAAAGATGGCATCCGTCAGTAGTATATCCCCGTAATCCCGGGCGCATATCACTGACGGATGCCATCCTTTTTTATTCCTTTTTATTTACCATACTCTCTCATCGATCGGCAGGTATTCCTTGTGCTTGCCAACATATTTATATGCAGGTCTTATTATCTTACCGTTATTTACCAGTTCTTCTATCCTGTGAGCCGACCAGCCCGGAATACGAGCTATCGCAAACATCGGTGTGAAGAGCTCAATCGGAATTCTCAGCATTGTATATACAAAACCACTGTAGAAATCAACATTTGCACAGACAGGCTTATGCATATCTCTCTTATTCATTATGAGTTCCTTAGCTATTCTTTCAACTCTCTCATAAAGAGCAAATTCCTTGGTCATTCCCTTCTCTTCCGAAAGCTTTCTTGCGGCCTCCTTAAGGATGACTGCTCTCGGATCGGAGATTGAATAAACAGCATGACCCATACCATAAATAAGTCCCGAATGATCAAAACCCTTCTTATCGAGAAGGTCATTCAGATAATTCGATAATTCTTTCTCATTTTCCCAATCGGAAATATGAGACTTCAAGTCATTGAACATCTGCTGAACCTTAAGATTCGCACCACCATGACGCGGTCCCTTGAGTGAACCGAGCGATGCAGCTATAGCAGAATATGTATCCGTGTGCGAAGTAGTTACAACGTGGGTTGTAAAGGTTGAGTTGTTTCCTCCGCCGTGATCCGCATGAAGCACCAGGCAGATATCCAGCACGCGTGCCTCAAGATCGGTATATTTTGTATCAGCTCTGAGAAGTCTGAGGATATTCTCAGCTGTTGTAAGATCCTTCTTAGGTCTGTGAATGATGAGACTCGAATCCAGATATTTATGTCTGTAGCTCTGATAGCCGTAGGCAGCGATCAGCGGAAATCTTGCTATAAGTCCCAGACTCTGCTGAAGAACATGTCTGATTGCAATACTGTCAGGATCATCGTCATATGAATAAAGTGTCAGCACGCATCTCTGAAGAGTATTCATGATATTCTTGCTCGGTGCTTTCATGATAACATCTCTGTTGAAATTAGCCGGAAGCTCTCTGAACTCGCCCAGAACCTCCATAAACTCGATCAGCTGCTCTCTTGTAGGAAGCTCACCGAAGAGAAGAAGAAATACTGTCTCCTCGAAGCCTCTTTTTGAGCCTCCGAAGCCATTGATCAGATCACTGACATTATATCCCTGATAATACAGTTCTCCCGGAATAGGAACACGTTCTCCGTTCTTCTCCTCGAAGCCGTTTACATCGGAAATCTCGGTAAGTCCTGTAAGTACGCCCTTACCGTTTGACTCTCTGAGGCCTCTCTTAACGTCGTATTTTGAATAAAGTCTCTGATCGATCTGTCCTGAATCAGCACAGAACTCCAGATATTTATCTACTGTTTTGTTAAACTCGTCATTACTGAACATTACGAACTTCTCCTCTCTCCGGTTCATAATCTATAATGCATCTCTCAAATGCATTTACCACCTTGATATCTTTATACGAGTACTCCTTGGTAAACTGCCTGCCGTAGCTGCGGTGCACATGACCATGAATGAACAGCTTGGTTCCATGCTTATCAAGCACATCGTAGAAGCATTTAAAGCCCATATGCGGAAGATCCTCACCGTCATGCAGACCGAAAGCAGGCGAATGCGTAACAAGTATATCTATACCCTTACTCTTCCACAGCTTAAACCTCAGCTTTCTCAAACGGGCAGCCATCTGCTTTTCGGTATACTGGAATAATGACTCATTCCCGTAATTATATTTCATGCTGCCTCCGAGTCCCATGATCCGGACTCCCTTATACTCATATATTCTGTCCTCGATGGACTCGCAGCCATCAGGAGGAACATCCTCGTATTTATAATCATGATTGCCATGAACATAAAGCACGGGACACTTTGAGTAGGTTGCAAGAAATGACAGATAATGCGGATCAAGGTCACCTGCGGAAATAATAAGGTCTATCCCCTCAAGCTTGCTCTTCTCGAAAAAGTCCCAATAATATTTAGATTCAACATCAGCTACCGCTAGTATCTTCATCTTCTTTAAGAACACCCTTCAACTCTACGATCTCTCTCGCGTTTTCCTTCAGACTGTCAATGACAGGTATGGTTCCTTCAACATTTTCAAGGAGCCAGTCCATTGTCATGATCTCCTCAGGCGGCATAAGCCTTCCTTCAGGATTCTTCTCCTCACCCGTATTGCTTACTATCCTGTCCTTAAATACGGCAAAGCTTCCGTCGGTTATCTCCTGCTTCATCGCAGAAACAAGTCTTCTTGTGTTATAAGGAAGCTTATTGGAAAGCAGTATATCTATAACTCCTGAAGAAAAACCCCACCAGTAATTAACCGGAATACCGGCATTTCCGCTGTCGGCATCATCCCAGGAATCATTTATTATAAGTTTGATGATCCTTTCATACATGACGCCCCAGTTATAAAGCGGCATGGCTATATTTTCCGGCTCACCGGCCGAAAGCTTGTACATACCGAAACGTCTCGAAGCATTCTTCGGAGTGATCATATCCTGATCTGAAATATAGTCGACATTGTCCTCGAAGAACTCTCTGTACATCTCGGAACGTTTCTCTTCTTCCTTGAGAGTTGTCCACTTAAGGTTAACCACAGCCTTCGGATTGACCATAAGAGCACCCATTGCGAAGGCGTTGATATCAGCCGTTACGCCAAATATTGGATAATTTGCAAGATATCCCAGACGGTTGGTCTCGGTAAGGCATCCTGCGATCATTCCGGAAAGGAATTTTGCCTCATACAGTCTCGCATAATAGGTTCTGATATATCTGTGTGAAGTATTGAGCGAACAGTTAAGTATCTTCACATTTGGATGCTTGACTGCGCACTTAAGGCTCGCATCAACAAGTCTTGAGGTTGTTGTAAATATAACCTCAACCTTCTCTTTCTCAATCAGCTCGTCCATTGCGAGGAGCGCTTCGTCCTCGGTCTCGGCAGTCATGATCTTAAGTGTATTTATCTTATTTCCAAATACTTCTTTAATATGATTACGTCCAAGCTCATGAGTATAGAGCCAGTCAGAGGTCATAGGATCCCTGTCGTAAATAAATGCCACCTTAAGCGGTCTGGCCGCAGTCGGAGCAGGTGTAAACATCTGGCCGATTATCGACTTCCTGCCCTCAGCCGGAGGTGTAAGATTGATATCGAGTATCTCATTCTTGTTCTTGGTCAGATACTCCTCCCAGGTCCTCTCAATAGCCTTCTTCATTTCATCTCTGGACATATCGATTGCTTCATAGAAATCATATATGTCGAGGAAGGCAAGAAATGCGTCACCGGTGGTTATATTTTCAAGTTTCTTACCACCTTTTTGTTCATAGCACTCCCTGAATTTATAATAAGCGGACATAAAATCCTTGGTATCGTCCTCGGTCCAAACCTCAGCCGCACTCTTCACATAGTCTTCCGGATTGACCGCATACTCTGTAAGCATGGCAGATGTAAGCTTGCCGGTTTCTCCGGCAGTTTTACGGATCATGGCTCTCTTGGCACCGAAAACGTTATTGATCAGCTTCTGGAAATTACCTTCATCACTCACCCAGATATCGTTTATTCCGGTGATCTTGTTGAAGTCCATGAACTCATAATATATCTTATTCTCTTTCTCTTCAGTCTTCTTCGGTATCTTCCTGATGACCTCGGCAGGTATCTCAAGAGCATCGAAGAATTTCATAACGCTGGCTCTCTTGTTGCCCTCGATAACATAGTAATAGTTGAGATATTCATAGACCTTGATCGGATCCCTGATGCCCTCATGCATCTGAGCATCCGCCAGTGCCGACCATTTGTATGCAAACTCTGTCTTAGGTTCAAGAATAGGCATGAAATTATTCGCAAAGGAATAGGTTCTGCTCCTGGTCGAGGTTCCGACAACTCGCGAGAGCGGTACACGAACAACGCCGAGACTGACTTCCTTTACGATATCATTCTCAGATAATATTTCGTCAAGAACAGGAAGATATGGATGCATACCCTTCTGGACTGCGGTTTTATAAGCTTTGACGCCCATCTTCTGGGCCTTCTCATATTCAATGATTGACATATAATTAAACTCCAAATATTGATATAAACAATTTATTTATACAATAGTCCCTCAGCGAATGAGAAGTCATCCTCGCTGAGCGTCTCCTTTGAGAAGCCGGCCTTGTTAAGGATGTTAAGCAGGCGGGCAGCGTCGTCGTCTGTACAGGTCATTTTACCACTTTTTCTAAGATATTCAAGCTGGGTTTCATAATTCATCTTGTCACGGAAATCCTTATCCTTACGCTTTTCTTTCCTGATGAAACGCATATACTTAAGGATCAGCCTGTCATTTCTGCCAGCCCGTGCGTATCTGAAAATATATACGATAGTCGGACGGAAGAAGATCACTGTAAATACCAGCAGTATAACTGCTAAAACAACTATTACTATAACAGTTGCCTTCTTCATAAGGCTGTCATTGATCCTGAACCTAAAACCATCATCCTCTTCTTCTGCCACTTCTTCATCGTCGTCACTTCCGTCAGAGTTACTGAACTGTTCCCAGAAGTCCAGCAGCTCTTCTTCATCTCCCGAAGGAGTTGATTCAACAACCACCCAACCCTTTCCGTGGATATATGCCTCTACCCATGCATGCGCATCAGCATCGGTTGCATCGACTGAAATAAGCGCTGTTTCGCCCAGAACATTGTAACCATCATAATAATCACTGTATTTTGCACCCTTCACCAGTTCACCGTAATGAGTAGCCTGATCATAGGATATCGCATAACCCTCACAGTATCTGGTCGGAATATCAAAATATCTGAGTATCAGCGCCGTTGCACTTGCAAAATGCGCACAGTAGCCTTTCTTATTCTTGGTCAGGAAATAGTTAACGAAATCTTTGCTTCTCGGGGTCGCTCCCGGCCTTATTGTATAAGGAACATTTTCCTGGAAATACGTTATTACGTTGTCTATTATCTCCTCTGGATTATCTCCACCAATGTTGTTCTCCCGGACAAACTCAGCTATAACATCGTAATTTTCAACAGGTATACGGCGACAATCCGGATCGACCTTTGACTTACTTGTATCTGCCATACCATAAAGATAAAACTCAGTAGTGTACAGATATAAGTCCGGATAATACTCGTATTCAGCCGTTGTATTATAGTAAACCATATTATCGGCATCATCCGAATAATAAGGGAGATAAATGCCTGATGTAGCCTCAACATTCGTTACCCTGAGTTTAGCCTTGGCGGAATACTTACTGCCTCTCTCATAAGCCTTCTTTAACAGCTCAACTGTTTCATGGTTCTCACCCTCAGGAGTTCTGAAATCAAGCTTCATGCTCCAGGAATTCAGATATGGGTTGTAGACATTTCCAACGAACTGCTTAAGATACAGCGTCTCATAGCTGTATGGCGTATATTCAACAGTAATATCCGTCTCATAATCCAGCTTGATAGAGCTTACTCCTCCTAATCGTCCTGTTGAAAGACCTCCCCTGTTGGCATAGTAATTAAATAAGCCCTCGATACCGAGAGTAAAAAAGTTGGTGACCGTCTCCATCGTATCCTTTTTGTATTTGTTATTGCCTTTTGCGTCATAACCCTCCTTCGGAACAAACATTCCGGTGATATTCACAAAAAGAAATACGAATATGAAGCCTATCAGCATCACCTGTCTCAGACTTCTGTGATCCATGCCATAGCTGAGACCGTTTTTGTCATGATAAAATACACTGCTTCTTCTATAAAGCTTATAATGTCTTCCCGCTCTGAGGAAATACGCCATAACGATTCCGCCGAGAAGAAGAACTGCGTAGAAGGTATCCGGCTCACATTCAAAATAAAAAGGTATAATGCTTAAGAACATCACGATTACAGCCGTTATCAGATATCTTGCTCTTCTGGAAATATAATTATTAATAAGAATATTGATAAGCATTATAAAGAAAAGCACAGTGATAGTTATTGCCGTATATCTGTCATCGATCCTCTCACTGTAATGCTGCAGGCCGTCCATATTAAGATAAATGGCAGCAGCCTCCATAACGTCATTAACTATGGCATAAAAGCCTGAATTTATATAATCCCTGAGGAAATACGCACCAACTGCGAATACTCCGAAATAAAGCAGATAACCTATGTTTTCCGTCAGGCTGTTATAATAAAGGAACGAGCACATCAGTGCCGTAATAAGCGCAACGAGATTGACTATAAGCTCCGAGTATTCGATCTCGAGAGCCGAAAGAAAGATGCCCGCTCCGCCCATAGAAAGGCAATAGGTAATAAGACCCTTGATAATAAGCGTATGAACTCGGTTTTCTTTGATATCATAAACGCTCTTATCAATGGCGATTCCATTGGTAATCTCGATATTCTCTTTCTCCTTAAGCACCTTGTGCCATGAACGAACCTTCATATCTCAGTCCTCTCATAACCTCTGTATCATATCTCTGTTCTTCAGCCCTGCTCAGCTGCCTCGCATTATCATCTCATCATCCCTGCTCGACTACCTCGCAGACGGCCTCGCCGTTCTTCGCGAGAATATTTACATATGCTTTAAGCTCAGGCTTGATACTGCGCATATACTCCTTAGTCCTCTCTGAATCCGGATATATTTTTTCATAAAATACATCCGCAAAAGCATCGGAAAGGTCATTTCTGCTCATCAGTCCTCTCTCCTCAAAGCTGAATCTGCCTTCACTCCACCACATAAACCTCACAAAAAGGTTGTCTGCTATAAGCCCTCTGACCATTGAGTAGGCAAGATCTATCACCTGTTCAACCTCATTCGGAGTGCCTGCAAGATCCATAAGAACAACCATCTGCTGATCCGACATGCTGACTCTGTCCTTAACCATCAGAATGTCCCTTTTTGCAGAAAGCTTCCAGTGTATGCTCATCAGTTTATCTCCCGGGATATACTCCCTGACATCACTGGTATCCGAGAAATCATGTCCCTTCTTGTTGGTCTCTTCAGCCTCCGTGAGCCCCCTGTTCATATCCGTCATGTCCCTGTCTACAGCTGTATTTGCCGACGGAAGTACTGCGATCTCGGCATAGGTCGGATTCTTCTTACAAATCTCAAAGAAACCAAGTATATCCAGAACACTTATCTTATCAACAGAATATCCGATAAGTCCGCACCGTGTAAGCTGCATAGGGAGCATAATATCCTCAGTATGCCTTATCCTGGCCGGAACCGTAAGCACTATATTATTCTGATCATTATAAAATTTGTTTTCTGCCGTGAAATTCACTCTGACATGAAGTGACGGGAAGAAGGCTTTGTTTGCCACTCTTACATTCACATAGCTGATGGTATCCTTTTCCGTCCGCTGCTCGCTGACAGAGAGTTCAACCGTAAGATTATGCCTTACATAAAGGCACAGTAAGATATCCGGTACAGGCAGTATTATCATTATCCAGAGCAGCATCATATAAAAATAGCTGTGAAGGAAGTCATGCAAAAAGAACACTGCCGTACCGATCAGTAAAAATAATATTATTCTTCCGAAATATATCCTGTTTTTCAAACCTAACTCCTCGGTGCAGGAATAGACTGAACCAGTCTGTTTAGAGCTGCCGCCATAGAGATGCCCTGGGCTCTGGCCTTCTGACCGAGCTTAACCCTGTGACCAAGTGTGTCCTTTACAACCTCCTGAACATCCTGTGCGGTTACATAGTCTCTGTTATCTATGATTGCCATAGCCTTGGCCATTCTGAGGCAGGCAATGGTTCCTCTCGGGCTTGCGCCGAGACTGAAATATTCGTTTCTTCTGGTCTCTTCGACTATATTTACGATATATTCATATATTTCATCCCTGATATAAAGCTCATTCGAATACTTTCTGAGCTCAATCAGTTCATCGGCTGTCATGACTGCTTCAACGGTGCTGAGCGGATTTGATGCATTACCTTTAAGTATCGCAACCGCATCACTGTGGGCAGGATAGCCCATGGACAGGCAGACCATGAAACGATCAAGCTGTGACTCCGGAAGGAGCTGTGTTCCCGAAGAACCATAAGGGTTTTCCGTGGCAATAACTATAAATGGATTCGGTAGTTCTCTTGTCACGCCATCGACAGTGGCATGTCCCTCCTCCATTACCTCCAGAAGAGCCGACTGCGTCTTCGGACTTGTTCTGTTTATCTCATCAGCGAGGAAGAGATTACAGAAAACCGAACCCGGCTTATACTCGAATTCCTTTGTTGCACTGTTATACATGGAAAATCCCAGAATATCCGACGGAAGAACATCCGGAGTAAACTGCACTCTCTTGTAATCAAGTGAGATTGTCTTCGCAAATGCAGTCGCAAGGGTAGTCTTACCCACTCCCGGAATATCCTCCATAAGGATATGTCCGCCGGCTATCGATGCAGCAAGAACTTTCTTCACGACATGATCCTTACCCTTGATAACCTTATTTACGTTTTCCTGAACCAGATTTATCTTATCAATATAACTCATTATATCCTCGCTAATAATACATTTCATAATCACGAATTCACCTATACATGTCTCTTCTGTTGTAACAAATACATCAGGAGAGGCATGTAATACGTGTATCTGTTTACTCTTTCATCATCACATCATATTTATATTTCCGAATTATATGATCGTGAAGAGATGCTTATTTAGTAATTCCGAGTCTTACTGCTTCATCAGCTACGGCCTTGGCAACAACCTTAGCAACCTCAGGATTAAATGCATCCGGAATGATATAGTCTGCAGTAAGCTCGTCATCCTTAACGATTGAAGCGATGGCAAGTGCGGCTGCACGCTTCATTTCCTCTGTGATAGCTGTAGCTCTTGCATCCAGCGCACCCCTGAAGATACCAGGAAATACAAGTACGTTGTTGATCTGGTTAGGGAAGTCTGAACGACCGGTTGCTACAACTGCAGCACCGCCTGCCTTAGCCTCGTCAGGCATGATCTCAGGTGTTGGGTTAGCCATAGCGAAGATGATAGAATCCTTAGCCATTGTGCTTACCATCTCTGTTGTGAGAACTCCCGGAGCAGAAACGCCGAGGAAAATATCCTTACCCTTAACAACATCTGCAAGGCTGCCTGCTTCTTTATTCTTATTTGTGATCTTGGCGATCTCTTCCTTAGCAGGGTTGAGACCGTCTCTTCCTTCATAGATCGCACCCTGTCTGTCAACAAGGATGGCATCCTTAAGGCCGAAGGAAAGGAGAAGCTTTGTAATTGAGATACCGGCAGCACCGGCACCGTTAACAACTGCTGTAACCTCTTCCATCTTCTTGCCTACAAGCTTAAGAGCGTTCATGATACCTGCCGAAACAACGATGGCTGTACCATGCTGATCATCATGAAATACAGGTATATCAAGCTCCTTCTTAAGTCTGTCTTCTATCTCGAAGCATCTTGGTGCTGAAATATCCTCAAGGTTGATACCACCAAAGGATGGAGCTATTCTCTTAACAGTCTCGATGATTTCCTCTGTATCCTTAGTGTCAAGGCAGATAGGAAATGCATCAACATTTCCGAATCTCTTGAAGAGGATAGATTTACCCTCCATAACAGGCATAGCCGCAAGAGGTCCGATATCGCCAAGACCGAGTACTGCGGTTCCGTCTGAAACAACAGCTATAGTGTTAGCCTTGATAGTATATCTGTATGCATCTGCAGGGTTCTCGTGGATCTTTCTGCAAGGCTCTGCTACACCCGGTGTGTAGGCTGTTGAAAGATCGTCCTTGGTCTCCACTCTAACCTTAGAAACCACTTCAAGTTTTCCTGTATGCTCCTCATGCATCTCAAGACTCAGTTTGTTAAAATCCATAGTATATATCCTCCTATTATTTCATCATGCACTCAGCAATTATGTCTCTCAGTTGTAGCCAAATACGCCTTCGAGACATAATTGCTGAGCGCATGTTAATCATCGTGAAGTTTACAGCAGATCAAATATATTCATCTGTGTACCTTCGGTTTTGTTTTCATAGCTGCGGTTGAGGCGTTCTATCTCTGCCTTTCCCCTGGCTATTCCGTTCTTTTCTGTAAAATCATTTATAAGCTTTTCTATTTCAGAAGCATTATCGCTGATAACGACGTCTTTGTCACCATATTTTTTTCTGTAGAGCTCGTATTCTGCCGGAAATCTCTCCTTAAAGCTCTTATGAAAATGCTTTCCGACCTCTCCGCGAAGGGTGAGGATCATATTTCCCGGGTCGATTCCTGAGGCGCCGACATTTTTTATCTCGCTGAGAACTGCCTGAACCTCTTCAGGATAATCATTTATGAAAGGAATTATCGGCTGAAGAATGATTGTCACGGTTATGTCTCTTCTGATAAGCTCACAGATCATCTCGAGCCTGTCCGAGGCAACCGATGCACCGACGCATATTCTTCCTGAAATACTGTCGCTCAGCGTTTCAAGCGGAACATTTATTATGACCTTGGAATTTCTGTTGATTGATTCCAGAAGATCGATATCACGAAGAAGCAGTGTATTTCTCGTGGTGATGGACACGCCGAAATCATGCCGCGCGATAATGTTCAGACTGTCGCGCATGATGCATTCTTCCTTCTCGATATCCATATAAGGATCAACAACGCTTCCGAGGATGACCATTCCTCTGGTTCTCTTCTTCGCAAGCGCATTTGCAAGAAGGGCAGGCGCATTCTTCTTGATCTCCACGTCGAAATAATCATTTCTGTTATAAGGTTTTCTGAGTCCTTCACAATAGATCAGATCCTCCGTGCTGCCGTGATACGGACTGTAGCCGTTCTGTGGCGTAAGCACTGTCTTCGCTTCAACGTAATGCATAAACATCCCTCATTTCTCTTATTAAGTGATATATGATACGAATTGCTCCGTTTTCTGAATTCCCACAATTCTCTGCATCATATAAAAGTAAAGGTCTGCTGCTCAAATGAAAGCTCATGATATTCGAGTTCTTCTTCCTTGGTCCTGCTTTCATAATTAACCACTACTGTAACTTCCCTGCCGCCTCTCTGTTGCTGGCCCAGAACATAATTGATATCAAAACGTCCTGTGATCGCAGGAGATGCGCCACGCGCCGGAACCACAAGCTGAACCCTGTTGCTCTGAAGTAGTGCAAAAATAGGCTCCCAGATATAAATATCCTTCGCGGCTCCGAATGGGTTATCTATAAATATGGTATTGGTTCCGCTGCCCATCGAAAGAGGATCATACATGCCGGAAATATAGTTTATCACGGATATCAGGAACTGTATATATATACCCTGTGACTGACCGGTACTTCCGACCGCCTCTTCGTATTTCAGGTAACGGCTCTGCTCCTTGATCCTCTCACGCTTGTAGAGGCTGAGCTTAATCTTGTTCATATCTGTGACGATGACACCGAAAAGTCTCTTGGTTGATAGGCTGTTCCTGATATATTTCAGTCTGCCCTCATCATCATTTATCTTGTCTGCCTCATCTACAACCTTGTCGATATAAGCAGCCATACGCTCGCGCATATATTCGTCCTTGACGTACGGAATGCTGAGCCTGATCATCTCTATCTTCTCATCATCCATCATGATGCCCGAAAGACCCGGCAGAAGTTCAAGCTCGGTCTTCACGTCGAGACATCTGTCAAGGCACTGATCCACGAAGCTGTCATGCAGAAGCTCCATATCCTGAAGGCTCTTGCCGATACGTTCCTTCTCAAGCCTGATAACATCAAGCATCTCTCTGAGACTTTCGAGAAGTGTCTCTGCCTCTGCAAGACCGGCAGGAATCTGCACATCCTCCCTGACTGCCGTTGCAAGCCCGGAAACGCCCATATCCGTAAGGCTCTCTGAAATTCTTCCCTTCTGTCTCACGAGCTCAAGCCTTGCCTTCTCCATCGATTTCTGGATATTATCATATCTGAGGAGAGTCTCTTCAAACTGATTCTCACGATATCCGTCCGCAGTGAGTACTACCGCCTTCTCTGTATCGATGCCATTTCTCTCAACAATCCTGCTGACATCCTTATAGATATCATCCGACTCTCTTCTCTTCTTATCAAATTCACGAAGCTTCTTAAGTCCCTCGTCATACCTTGCCTTAGCTTCTGACAGCTGAATCTCACCTGCTTTCTGCATTTCTGAAAGCTTGTCATCCGCATCCTCAATACGTGCAAAATCACCGAAGGCATCGGTATAATTCTTAACTGCGTATTCTATTCTTCCGGAAATCTTATCGTATTCACTCTTACGCTGTGCCAGAGTTCTCTCAGCCCTCGAAAGTTCTTCTCTGTCTCTTTCAAGATTGTTCTTCAGAACTGTCAGAGACTCTTCATCAGCCGAAAGAAGCCTGCCGCTCCTCTGATCTGCTTCAAGTCTCTCTACAAGCTTCGGATCCTTCTTAATGATATTTCTGATGATCCTGTCCATGCTGTTTCCGAGTGTATCCGAAAACTGTCTGAGCGACTCCTGTTCCTTAAATCTGTCTGAGAACTTACCAAGGCAGACATCAAAAGCAGCCGCCAGAGACTCCGGACTACCGGTCATAACAGGATAATCCCCGTCAACATAGTAAGTTGCATAGGTGCCGTTCCACTTGTCAAGAAGCTCGGTCCTCTCTCTCTTCAGTCTTCCGACCCTGCTGCGAAGCTCTGCCGCAGCTGTAAGAAGCGACCTCTTCTTCTCTTCAAGACCTGTGAGGAGCTGTGAAAGGCGCGATTTATCCTTAAGCGCGTCTTCCTTTCTCTCCCTGTCCTTATCAATGAGTCCGCTTAATTCCTCGCATCTCCTGAGTATCCTTATATCAGCCTCAAGCTCTTCCTTCTTCTCGAAAATATCTGTCAGCTGCTCCTCGAAGCTGAGGATATTCTCCTTTATCCTTCCGATAAGTGAATCAGTCTCTCTCTTCTCGAGAATAAGTCTGTTCTCCTCGAGGCTCAGTCTGTCAGCCTCTTCCCCTGCATTTATTATATCCTCGGAGGTAAGCGTTCTGATAAGCTTCTGATCCTCACCGGCAACCTCTGACATATCCCTGAGCGACCTGATCTCATCACTGAGGATATCCATCTCAGCCTTCTTCTCCGCTGCCAGCTTCTCAACGCTGTTAGGATCGGTAAAGAATTCCGTTCCTCTGTGAAGGAGCATTGCCTTGTCACGCGCAGCGCCGGAAATAACTATAGCTCCCTCGCCGAGCTCAGCTTCGTTATATATAATGACCACTTCATTTCCGGTATCGACATCACCGATGTTCTGGTCATTTGCTATCTTCTCAAATTCACTGCATACGATGCCATAAGGAAGCTGCGGTACCAGAGAAAGGATCTCCTTTCTCCTGTCCTCCGGAAGTGACGCCGCATAATCCATACCTGTCATGGCATAGATGTTATGTCTTGTCCTGAGATAATTCAGAACCTTCTCAATCCCGGAAGTCACCTCGATAAGTCTTCCGGCAAGTATATCCTTATATCTTGCTCCGGCCTCAGCCAGACGCTTTTCCTTCTCAAGAATATCGGCAGAAAGCTTCATCAGCTTGTCACCGACAGCCTTATCGAGAGTGGCTGCATCGGCCTTCTCACTGCCGAGATATATCCTGCAGAGAGTTTCTATACGGCTTCTGTTTTCTGTATATTTTCTGCTTCTTTCTTCGGCATCCTTTCTTCTGACGCCTGTCTCTATCATGAGAGCACTGTTTGTCTCACGCTTCTTCTCAGCCTCAGCAAGACGCATCTTCTCTGTTTCTATTTTTTCTGAAAGAGCCTTCTCATCAGCAGAAAGCTTATCTTTCTCACGCGTAAGTCTCGCAAGCTTAACGCTGTAATCCTCAAAGGTTTTATCACCCAGCTCGGTGAAAAGTGCAGAAAGCTTCTCTTCAAGGATATGACTGTTCTCAGCTGCAGAGGTCTCTATTCCTTCCGAAACAGCAAGCTCCTTATTTGCCGTATAAAGCTCCTTCTCCGCTAATCCGAGTTCTTCTACAAGTGTGGAAAGACTTCCCTCTTCCTGCTCGATATCCATATCATAGCCAGCAAGAGCAGTATCGATGTGGCGTTTTATATTTGCAGTGATCGCATGAATATCCTCACCGCTTCCGGCAGGAGCATCAAGGAGTCTCAGCTTCTCATCCACTGTTTCCTTACGCTTCTTCTCCTCAAGATATTCAAGATATTCATTGCCCGCCTCAGCAAGAAGAAGTCTTCTCTCATCCTCGCTGCAGGCTGCCCTGATCTTCTCAACCGTCTCCCCGAAGCCAAGTGTTTCACGGGCCATGTCGTCCAGTATATTCATGTCAATGGAAACCTTGACTCTCTCAAGCTGCTCGGTAACAGAGCTCTTCTCATTTGAAGCAGCGTCGATGGCATCAGAAAGTGCGGCTCTCTCCTTCTCGGCTGCCTCATTCTCATGCTTAACGGTCACATAAATATCAGCCAGTGTCTGCTCGATCTCATCCTTCTCCCTGAAAAGCCCCTCAAAGGACTTGACTCTGTCGAATAGAAGCTGGATCAGACTTGCCTGATGATCGTAGGACGCAATATCCCTCTTCTTCTCAGCAAGGCTTTTCAGCTGCTCCCTGATACTTATGAGAAGGCGCGCCATACCGCTGCCATTTCCCTCATCCTTGTTGGTTCTGACAAGAAATGCCTTATCTATTATTTCCTCGATCAGAAGGTCCTCGATGACCTTCCTCGTAGTCTTGTAGTTATTTTCAAAATACGTTCTAACGTGGCCCTCAGTCTTATTTATACCTCTGATGATCTCCCACTGGCTCTCATGCAGGCCGTAACCGCTGATAAAGCGCTGATATTCGCCCTTCTTGTCAAATATCTGTACGGAAAGCTCCACATTCTTATGAGACAGATCCAGAAGATAATTTCTGAGTGCCTGATACGATATATGCTCCTTATTCTTTACGAGCGGAAGATTAATGATATCATTCTTGTTGTATGAATTGTAAAATATAACGTAGTTGAAATATTCTACCGAAGCAATTCCCGAAGATGCTCCTGTGCCTTCAGAATCACCGCTTCCCGACTCATCCACAGTTCTGTCCTTTGCACGCCTTGCACAGAAGCCCGTGGTCATATATCTGTAGCCTTCCTCGCCTTCATGCTTATCGAGCTTCCACTCGATAAGTGAATGGATGGTAGTATTGTTGCAGCCGTCCCTGAAAAGCTTCTCCACAGGCTGCTTATCATCAAGCGTACAGTTCGGGATCAGGTTCTGCATAAGGAGCAGCATAAGCACGGATTTACCGCCGCCGTTAGCCAGATCGTAGATAGTATTTCGCCCATACATCCTCATGGTGAAGTCATCATAGTACTGCGTTCCGAAGTTGTATTTTACATTATTTACCCTGATCCTGTTAATTGTCGGCATCCTCTGCCCCTCCTGTAAGCATATATATCTTACCCTTGTATTCTTCAAAATAGTTCTCTGCCAGAGCCCTGAAACGGTCTGTCGGATAGAACCTGTCGCTGTTCTCCACGAAAAGCTTCTCGTCACCGAGGAAGTTGAAGCACAGCTTCACGAAACCTGTCCTTGATCCTCTGCTTGCCTTGTTTCTCTCACTGTCGGTCGAAAGAAGCAGCGGAAGGTTGTCCCAGAGCAGCCTTACGGCCTTGAAGCTCTCAGCATTTTCGTCATCGATATCAAATACATCATCCGAAGAAAGCTTTGTAAGCCTCTCCGTAACTTCATTTATCATATCCTCAAGTCTCACATAATCCTTCGTCTGGTACGACGCCGAATCCTTGTAGAAGTACAGTAACGCCGTGTAGATGATAAAATACACGAGGTACAGCTCCTTGTTCAGCCTGAGGCCCATCACTCTTTTCAGTTCGTCATTGGTATAACCGAAGATGCGGTTGCCCTCGCCCGCCGTGATAAATATCGAATCATTATATTCGCAGAGCCTGAGCCCGAGCTTCTTCAGAAGCCTCGTAACGATATCGTAGACCTCCGAGTTTCCATAGAAGGCCTCGTACAGCTCCTTGGTATCCTTGCTGCTCTGTGATACATCCTTTCCGGTTATAAGTGCGCTGTATATTTCCAGCGCTTTATCTAAATTACGCTCGTCCATTTTAGTCCTCGCTACTGTCGTACAAATATCATGTTAGTCACGGTTCGTGCGGTTTCATCCTCACCGCGGAGAATAATCTCCTCGCCGTCATATTCTATATTAAACGAAATATCCTTATACTTCTCTTTGATGTCGTCAGTCATATTTTCGACAACCATCTTCTCCAGAACCGTAAGCTGCTTCTCGAGAGTATCCTTCACGACATAGCTTTCCTTCTCCGCAAGATGCACAAGGAAGGAATAAAGGTCACGATTATCATATATTTCATCTCCGAATTTCACCGCAAGTATTGCAAGGAATTCTTTAAGCGAAAGCTTATTCCACTTTTCAAGTCGTTCCAGCAGTTCCGTGAAGATCATGCCGAAGTTATGTCCTATCAGGCTGTCGAGCTTCTCATCATCATAGCGGAAGTCAAGCTCTGCCACCGACTGATCAACTTTTTCACCCTTTAAGCCGTCATCATTCGTGGCCCTTAGCATATTATCAACAAGAACAGGCGAGAAATATTTATCCTTCTTCGGCTGCAGGAAAGGCTTGATGATATATTCCATATCACTTGCCCTGCCCGACCTTACTATCCTCGAAAGAACATCCTCATAATCAAATACCGGTCTCAGTTTACGAAGCTTCGCACGGCTTATCATATCCTCCGAGAGCTTTGACAGCTCGGCGGTCTTCTCGATAAGCTCGCTGTGGTTGCTGATCGCCTTCTTCAGCTCGGTCATAAGGTCATTTATCTCGGAGAAACGTCTGCTTCCGGAGCCGCCGCCCTCCTCGCGAATACGCATAACAGCCTTGTCCGCAAGATTCTTGTTTCTGTCGAAGGATTCTCTCTCCTCCTTGAACCATCTGGTGGTACTGCTCATAAATTCATCGCAGGCAGCCGAGCCGGCCTTGATGTCCGAAGCCATAAGCTTTATAACGTCCTCACGCTTCTTCTTCAGTCTCTCAACCTCACTGTTGATCCTCTTTACGACATCGATGCCGCCACGGAAATTCTCGGTTTTGATGAGTTTTTCCAGAAGAAGCTGACCTGTATTTATCCTGCTCTCATCCTTAACCTCTTTGGTATCGAGGTAGAATTCGATACCGTCAGCAGTTATGTTGTAAATAACCTTGCCATTTGAGATGCTGCTCTCGATAAGTCTCACCCTGACAGACTTCGTCCTGCCCGAACCCGGATCAAAAAAGGAGAAGCTGAACGCCCTGCCTTCGTTGGTTATTTTCGAAAAGATATACTGGCATAGTTCTTTAATCTCATTGTCCGAAGTCGCGCCCCCGGCCGGATCAATATCCCTCACAGGATCAATACTGTTCACATCAATCGGTATGCGGCCGCCAAAATCATTCTCGCGAGTGTTCTCGTCTATATGAAAATCCCTTTTCAGAAGCTCGATCATGAACTTCTCGTAATCGGCATACTCAACAGGTCTCTCGTTGAAGCTGTTCTCATCAATGAAAAATCTGAGGACCGCAAGGGTAATATAGCCCATATCAAGATTTTTGTAGCGCCCCTCCTTATACTGCGAGAAGGTGTTGTCGCAGAGGACAAAGAAAGGATAATACTTCTTAAGGTTCAGCATCCTTTCCGCATGGTCGTTTATTATTTCATTTATCAGAACATACTGCTCCGCCATTGTTATGCATCTCTTTCATCTATACTGTGATTGGACGACTCTGTTTGTAGAACCATTCTCATCCATTCGCTCCGATTCATGCACTTAAAAGCGCACATAATCTCTCTACGATATACTACCACAAATACACAAAATCTTGTAGTTTTTATTTTTCTTTTTTATTCTTTTTGTGAAGTGCAGAATTAGGTCTATATATGCATGTCGTCACTTGGCTCATTGTCTACACAAAAAATGCCGGAAGTCTTACGACCTCCGGCATGATAGTTAAATCTATTAAGCTCTGTTAGCTGAACCGAAAACTGCAACACGGTTCTTAACTTCTTCTCTGATTGCTGCTGCACCAGGAGCAAGAAGCTTACGTGGGTCATAACCCTTACCCTCGAGATCCTTACCAGCCTCGATGTATTTTCTTGTAGCATCGGCAAATACAAGCTGAAGCTCTGTATTTACATTTACCTTAGCAACGCCCATAGAGATTGCCTTCTGAATCTGCTCATCAGGTATACCTGAACCACCATGAAGAACGAGTGGTGTATCACCTGTAACTGCCTTGATTGACTCAAGTACCTGGAACTGAAGACCTGCCCAGTTAGCAGGATACTTACCATGGATATTACCGATACCGCAAGCAAGCATTGTTACACCAAGATCATTGACCTGCTTGCACTCTGCAGGATCTGCACACTCGCCTGTAGAAACAACGCCGTCTTCCTCGCCGCCGATTCCGCCTACTTCTGCCTCAAGAGAGATTCCTTTCTCCTTGCAGATAGCAACGAGTTCTGTAGTCTTGGCAACGTTCTCCTCAAGTGGAAGTGATGAGCCGTCAAACATGATAGATGAGAATCCGGCCTCGATACAAGCCTTTGCAGCTTCATAGTTACCATGATCAAGATGAAGTGCTACAGGGACAGTGATTCCGAGAGAATCGATCATTGCACTTACCATAGCAACAACTGTCTTGTAGCCTGTCATGTACTTTGCAGCACCCATTGATACACCGAGGATAACAGGGCTCTTAAGCTCTTCACACTCAAGAAGGATCTCCTTGGTCCACTCAAGATTGTTGATGTTGAACTGTGCAACTGCATAACCGCCTGCAACTGCGTCTTTGAGCATCTTCTCTGCTGAAACTAACATTTTGTTTTTACCTCCGTAAAATATATGTTTGTGAGCCCCACGATTGGAGCCGCTTTAATAACTAAGATAGTTTTAGTTACCTAACCGACAATATTATATAACATGGGTCAGATTTAAACAAGTGTGATTTTTATACAACTTTATTTCAATAACATAAACGTTTATGTGCAACTTCAATATCTACCGAACAACCCTGATATCCACACTTCTCATAAATATATCATCCGGCTTCCGGTCTGTTATGATAATGGTTCCGTTAAACTCCGTAAAGGTCACAGAACTTACGCTGCCAAACTTTTCATGATCCGCAAGGATATATCTGTTGCCCGGAAGTGTATTTTCAACGGCAACCCTCTTGATCAGAGCTTCGCGCACATCGGAAGTTGTGAAATAAGCATTCATGCTGATTCCGCTTGTACCAAAGAAGCCTCTGGTAAAATGGTATTTCTGAATATGAAGTACCGCATCTGCCCCAACTATCGAATCACTCGAATCCTTAAGTTCTCCGCCGATAAGAAATACATGAAAGCCTCTCTCCGCAAGCTTCCTGGCATGCGAAATAGAATTTGTGATATAAGTCGCGCGTTTCTCTCTGAGCATTTCTATCATATAGCCCGTCGTCGATCCGGCATCGATAAATATGTATTCTCCCGGCTCAACCAGTTCAGCTGCAGCTCTGGCGATCTTGATCTTTTCATCATGATTCTGCTCCAGCCTCTCCTCAAACTTTGTTCTGGGTGCAGGAGCATCAAGAGAAACAGCTCCCCCAAAGACCTTTAACAGCTTTCCTTCCTTATCAAGAGCAATGATATCTCTTCGTATCGTTGACTCAGACGCCTCAAAGAGTTCTCTAAGCTTCTGAACGGATACGCTTTTTTCCGTATTTACTATTCTCAGGATTTCTTCCTGACGTTTTTCGGTTAGCATGATTGTCCTTTCTCTGTTCACCATACAAAATATGTTTATACTGTTCACAGCAGATGATATTTAATCTCTTTATATGTGCAACACATATGACTCGTATGACATGATAAATACATTTCATCGTTTAGTTATTCAGTATAAACTACGTATAATCTCATATCATAATATATCTTAATCTCAACATATAGTTTGATACATGCGTAATACCTCTTCCCTTGTGGCAAGGTACTCTGAGCACGCACTTGCCGAACCTGACGCGAGTCCAAGTTTAAAGGCATGGCTGAAGTTTCTCGGACGTTCCGTGATCCCGGCGATGAAGCCCGCAACCATCGAATCTCCTGCTCCAACCGAATTGACAAGCTCTCCTTCCGGAGCCTCGCTTGTAAGAACCGATCCGTCCTCTGCAACCAGAACTCCGCCTTCTCCTCCTAAGGAAATAAGAACATTTCGCGCGCCTTTTTCCTGCAGCTTCTTCGCATAAGGAATGACACTTTCTCTTGTGTGAAGCTCTGTGCCGAATATCTCTCCAAGCTCGTGATTGTTTGGTTTGATAAGGAAAGGCCTGTATTCCAGAACATTCATAAGAAGCCTGCCTGTAGCATCGACAACTATATTTACGCCTCTGCCTTCAAGCCTCTTCATGACGTCACTGTAAATAGTATCCGGCATGCTCTTCGGGATGCTTCCCGCAAGCACGAGAATATCCCCGGATTGCAGATGATCAAGACGTGTAAAGAGTTCCTCTACCTTATCTGCAGGTATTACAGGACCTGAGGCGTTGATCTCGGTTTCTTTTATCTTGTTTGTTTCAATTGAGCGAAGCTTCGTATTGATCCTTGAGCAGCCCTCAGAAATAATGATCTCTTCGGCAGTGATGCCACACTCCTCAATTCGTCTCGTTATCTCTCTTCCGACGAATCCCGCGCTGAAATATACGGCTGTATTTTTCACGCCGAGATTGCTCAGAACTATTGATACATTTATGCCTTTTCCGCCCGGAAGCATCAGCTCTGAGGCTGTCCTGTTGGTGGCTCCCTCTCTGAAATTGTCAACCGTTACTATGTAGTCAAGCGACGGATTAAATGTCACTGTGTATATCATATTGTCTCCCAATAATGTCCATGTTATATTCTTTTTATCATATCCTCTGATCACACTTCAGCAAAGTTTGAACAAATCGGCAATTATACTCCTGATCATGTTCGTACACCAGCCCGCTTTATCCTGCGTATGAAACCGTATAATTCTACTCATCGGTCCGATTTTACTTATTTTCAATATAAACCGGGATATTCTTCGGATCATCCGACATATCCCACCAGTCATAAACCGTACAGTCCTTGTGTACGAAATAGTAAGCAACTGTCTTGCCGCTGCCGTAGTCATCAGACGAACCCTCGTATATCTGAACCAGCCAATAGGTTCCGATATCTTCACGCCATTCCTCGTTTACCGAATATGAAGAGGTTTTCTTCTTGATAACGCCTGCATCAGAGCTGTATTTTACACAATCATTTGCGATAACGTCCTTAAGGTCTGTGAATTCCGTAGCCGCAAGCTTATCCGGAACGATGCCACTGTGAAAATACACTGACCAGTATTTCTTCCCATCTATCTCCTTCAGGCCCATGACAGTATAACCATCTAAATATTGCGGTTTATCCTCACCGGAATCATCTCTCAAATAGCCCATATTTATCCGATAGCTGATATAGTAATAGGTTCCGTCATACATCACATCACCAATGGAAATTCCGTAAACCTGCTTGACCTTTGAAGGCGTACTTCCGCCGTAATAATAGTAGCTGTCGTCAGTATAATAGTATCCCATTACAGAGCCGCTTCTTTTGTTCGCTCTGTTTGTAAGGGTTTCCACATCCTTATCGGTTGCATTGAAAATATTTTTAGCGATCCACTTGATGGAATCCGGATCATACTTATAATACAGCCCGAAGGTTGCCGCCCTTCCCCACGGATCCATAGAAGCGCCTTCTCTTGTATTGTAAAGCTTCGGCGAATCAACCGGATAAAGAGAAAAATCAGCAACACTCGATGTTTTCAGTATATTTTCAAGGATGTCCTGTCCGCCGCCCGATATCTCACGTGAATCATAACGGCGTGAATCCTCCTGTAACAGCTTTTTATCCTCTTCGCTGATGCTTCCGCTGCCAAATCCACTGTCATCTCCATCATCATAAAAATCATCCGAAACACGTATGTAATAGAGTTTTGAAAGCACAGCATAAAGCTGAGGAGCATATGGAAGTTCAGTTGCAGCAACATGTTTTCCCTTAGGTTTTGTGGTCCAGCCTGCGTTTTCAGTTTTATCTTTGCTCTTCTTACTGAGGAGTGACCCGACAATTATACCTGCCACAGCCAGAACTGCTATGATGGCAGCCGCAATGATAACAGTCTTCTTCGGAAACCTCTTCTTCGGTATGTACGGTGCCGGAAGCTTCTCGGAGTTGTCGTAAGGAACGAGCTCATGAGGGGTATCATCTGTCGGTATGAGATTGTGTGATGCATCATTTGCAGGGACGAGGTCGTGCGATATATCCCCTGCCGGTACGTCGTCGTTTCCTGACGACTCAGGCGCCTGATCCGCCCCTATAGGAAGCGCCGGAATAACAGGCAGCTTCGCTCCGCATTTTGCACAGACAGCCGCACCATCAACTAATTCACTTCCGCAATATGGACAAAACATTTCTCTACCTCCACATGACATATCCTCTGTCAATCGAGTCACGGCAAAACGATATCAACGATTGCTCAAACAATACATATCTCTCATAACTAATATATACCATAACCGGCCTGTAAACAACTGTTTATCACCTGTTCGGGCATTTATTACAGTATCATTCCAACATGAAACTGATCTTCTTATATATTTCTGCGAAGTCGACCTCACACTCGTTATTCCAGACGCGAACAGAAACCTTGTCGTCAAAACTGTATTCTTTCGGTTCGTCACTCTCCTCAAAAAAGTATGTGAATATCTTCTTCTCCTTAGGAAAAACGATCCAGTACTCTCGAACGCCGGATTTTTTATATTTGTTCAGCTTTATAATCGTATCCATATAGCTGTTTGATGGAGATACGATCTCAACCACCATATCCGGCGTACCGATTATACGTTCATAGGTAATCTTACTCCTGTCGCATATGATCAGAACATCCGGCTGCACCATAGTCTTGTCATCATCGCCAAGTTTAACATCAATAGGCGAAATAAAAGGTATGCATGAACCGCCGTGAGAATTGACATGGTTGTTAAAAGTTGCCCCTATAGATAAAGCAATATGTTGATGAACGCTTGTCGGTGCTGCCATATCATAGAAAACACCGTCAATAAGTTCAACTCTTACGTCATCCGGAAGAGCGAGGTAGTCATCGACCGTCTTGCCTGAATAAATATCTTTTTTTGCACCGGTTCCATATATATATGTCGGTTCAGCAACAAAAGACTCACCGTATTCATTATAATCCTGAATAACCTTGTCTATAGAAGCCAATGTCGCATAACGAGGATGAGGGGTTGCCCCACTGAAAACCTTCTGAACCGTTGCAAGCGGAACCCCGGAACGCTCAGCTATCATAGCATTGGTAATACTGTATTTTTTCTTTAAACGTTTCATTTCTTCCAAAGACATCATTGCACTTCACCTCCCAGCGTCGTTTGAATAACCATTTGATAACCATATTATAGCCATCTTTATGCTAATATGCAACTATATGGTTATATTTTGGTTACTTATTCATTCTTCATTCTGACACGCTCTATAGTACTCCAGATACCGATATGCTGTCCTTCTGCTGATCTCTCCTTCATCCACTATCTCCGCAATAGACATACCACTATTATATTTAATAATAAAATCATTATATGATGTCATCCATGCTTCATCATGCTTCTTGCGCCCTCCAAAATTGCGATTGCGCAAGGTCTCATTTTCCAATTTTAGTTTTGCTATCTCTTGTTCAAGCTCGTTTATTCTCTTCAGAGCATCTCCGCAACATCTATATGCACTCGTATCTAACTGGATAAGCGCCAGTAAATCCCCTTGTTTTCTTTCTATAGCTTCCTGATCAGTAGCCTGTGGAATAACATATCCTTCGTCCTCAGCAACGGCAAGCCAGCCTGATGCTGCATCTGTTATCTCAGTGATAGCATCCTGAAGAGATTCTCCTGTAGTAATACATCCCGGAAGATCAGGGATGCGAGCATAATACTTTGTTTTATCTTCACTAGGTGCAATAACAACAGTATAAATATACTTCATATATCCAGCCTCCATTCCTGCATTATCAAGGAAGACTTTGCCCTTGCCTTCAACTATTACGCTTGATTTTTCTCTCTAAACACATGATCCTTTTTTATCATATAAACGCCATGTGCCACTTTGTTTTCTGACACTATTATAATATGGTCCAGCAATGCTGTCAATTCGATTTTTGACACTCGATAAAGTATACTCGAATATAAAAATCACATATACAAGCATCCATCAAAAAAACTCGGCATGGAATCGAATCACTTCAATCCATGCCGAGACTACTCATCATTATAAGCTTTCATTCATAACATTATTTACTTCTCATCAGACGTCTCTTGCGCTGAGCTGTATTCCACATTCCATTTAAATACTGTTTCTGGAAAACCACATCTCTCACATACACCACTTGACATATTACCGCCACATCTTGGGCACTTCATATAATCACCTCCAGCTTATAATATCTTTTGGCACTACTATTCAAAAACAAAATATCACAATCGAAACAGCATCACTTTAAAATCTACAAGCTTTCAATTATATCAGCAGCTTCCTCACCTGATATACCAAAAGAATCAATAAGATCATCTATAAGTTCACTCTTATCCATACCCTTTGACATTTTTCTTTCAGCATACCTGAGATATGTCTCCTTTTGGCCTTCCGCTCTGCCTTCTGCTATTCCCTGCTCTCGTCCTTCCGCAAGGCCTTCTTCCTTCC
Organism: uncultured Lachnospiraceae bacterium; assembly: GCA_946544235.1. GTDB lineage: Bacteria > Bacillota > Clostridia > Lachnospirales > Lachnospiraceae > Eubacterium_Q. The sequence goes on from CAMNMC010000086.1 coordinate 50,484, forward strand.
ATTGCTCATGCCACGACTCTTTTTCATTTTCCCATTCCTGCTCGTAGGTCATGATTTCATCCCTCCACTTATAATTCTGCCGTATTCTATCCACTTCTGTTTCCAGCTCAGCCGTAAAATCGTCCTGCACCACGCCGGTCTCGATATAGTCCAAAAACATTTTTAATGCAAGAGGAATATCATTTTCCGTGCCCTTTGTATTAAGGATTATGGTCTGGGTACCGTCGCCAAGAGCCAACTCAGGCTCACTTACGCATCTGTTTTCAAAAACATACAAATGCTTCCCCTTCTTGAACAGATCAAATCTGCAGATAAAGATGACAATATTATTCCTGAGCTTAGAATATTGCTCACCCTTATCAAGCAGATCCTTATCTATCATTGCCTGATAATATCGTCCCCGCTTCGGCAGGTCTTTGAAGTAATAATTCTGCATTTCGACATTATAGACTTCTTCATCCCCATCGCAATACACATCCAAACGAATTCCCTTTGAATATGCAGAATAATCATACGTCTTCTCAATTTCAGGAATCTCAACCCTTGCGATTTTCCTGTCAAGTATCCTTTCAAGACATTTCCTGCAAATATCACTGTGACGCATAACTATCCCAAATACGGTTTTATGACTGATCGTTAATCTTTTGCTTTCCATCCTCAATAATCACTCCTTTAACATAAAACTATTCTAAGCTTCCATGCAGGTAAGTGTTTATATCGGACCTGAAAAATGTTCAATACTATTATATTGTCTATACAAGATATGTTCAAGGTTTCAGTCCAGGAATTCACAAAAGAATCACATTGAGTACAAAAAAACACCCCGACAGTGTTCAAATAATCATTCAAACACTGCCAGGATTAGGTACTATATCTTATTCACAATAATCCTCTAAGTCCAATCCTTTATCCTCAGCAAGCCGAATCAGTTCATCTTCAGAAGCAGATTCGATATCGAATGCTTCCATTAAAGCTCCATCAAATCCACCGCCATAAAATGCTCCATAACTGTCATCAGCCAAATCAGATCTAAGTCTGTCAAAATCAATATACATAATTACCCCTCCGTTTCTTCGCATAAAAAAAAGCCATATATTTAAAACAAAATAATTCTCACATTTTTTTCCACGCTACATGTTTAACAATTCTGTTTTTTCTTCTCAATAGCCTTGGTAAAGCTTCCGGATTTGTTTGTTAATGAACGCGCCAAAGTCTTCCCTTCTAATGCCAGTTCTGCCAGCCCTTCCGTTGTCAACTCCTGCTTCATTAATGCATGTATCAGACTATTACGTTTGTCTTTCCAAATAAGAATCTCATCAAGAACACTATCGCTGAAATACTTATTTGCGATCATTCCTCTCTGTTCTGCAAGTTTCTTAATTCGTCTAACCTTGCTATCAATAGTTGATCCATGTCCTTTTCTGCTGTTTACATATTTCTCCCATTCATCCGCATGACGAAGTATTGATTCTGTCCTATCTTCCATAATCGCGTAACATATGAAAATAGCTTCAAGATAGAAATTATGTGACATGGCCATATTAAGCCGTTTAAACTGTTCCTTGTAATTCTCATATTTCTGCATATTTGCAGATTTTGTTTCGTTCTCCATACAGATTTATCCTCTCCTTAATTCCAAGTAGACATATGAATTAACTTCATCATCACAACGCAAAATAAACTATATATTTACAACAAAATTAGACTATTCTCACAAATAGTATCTTACTACATATTTAACAATTCTTCCTCTGTTATTATCTTAACTCCCAGTTCTCTGGCTAAAGAAGTTTTAAAATCATTAGAGTCTGGTGAATTTGTGACAAGATAATTAATTAATGAACTAACAGTTGACGACATCTTTCCGCCATGATCCTCAATATATGCTTTTATAGCATCCATATCAGGAAATGAATTCAATTGTCCGGAAACAGCAAATTTCATACCTTCTATTTCATTTTTATTTGGTATTTCTACCATCTTTTCCTTTTTTGTTTTTTCTGCCTTCTTAGCTGTCTTCCAGTTCAAAGCCGTTTTTCCTGTCGCATTCAGAATCAAAGTATCCTTTTTCCAACCGAAAGTACCCCCTCTAATAATAGGCTTTTCAAGCTTTTCCGAACCAATAAAAGCTTTCTTGCTTATCTTTTTTACTGATTCAGGAATAACAATCTCCTTTAGGCTATCCGAATAGGCGTAAGCATAATCCCCTATTTCCTCTACTCCTTCAGGTATAGTTACACCTGTTATTTCTGCCCAATAACCATCATTTTCGACAAGATAATTGAAACTGTTCCACTCCTTTGAATAAGGGAACCTATAATTTACATCATAATAACCTGCAATATGATTAAGTTCTTTTGTCTTTACATCCCCATCCGGATCATTCGTATACAAATAAATGTGCTCCACTTCATTATGATGATCTATGCCGCTAATATACTGTACATCGGTATCATCACTGCATCCGGGTGCAGAATATACAACACAACCATCTCCGTCGTATTCACTAAAGGCAACCATTTTCAATTCTGGAAAAATCTTTTGGATGTATTCGGCAATTCTTCCAGAGCCGTATATTTTTGTTGTCCTCATTTCATATACTCCAGGTGTCTGAGTAGCGTTTGAGTAAAGCAATATACCTTGATCAGCAGCATAATCAATAGCCGCATTGATCTGAGGTTTCAATCCTCTGAAAACGGCATTTGATATTCCCGAATAAAAATCCTGGGGCCATAACTTCTCTTTTATTTGCATTCTCTCAACCGGCATCTCACACCTATTGATAGTATAGCATGAATAATCATCAAATAATGATTGTGGAGAGTAGCCATTAATTTTATCAAAATCGACATCAAAAGAAACATAGACAAATCTTGTCGAACGACCAGAACTACCTCGTTTAAGCGCTTCATTAAAAGCAATCTGACAATTATCTAATGATACTATTCCTTGCTGAACAATCGGGAGAAACTCACCCCCAATACTATAGTTCCTTATACTCCCCAGTATTCTTCCTCTCTCATTTTTAACATATAATTCTGGTTTTTCATCAATAGGTTCGATTATAACCTTTTTCCCTACATCAATGTCATCCCACTTTATATTCTTTTCACGGGAAATCTCGGTATAAAAGCGAATAACTCCACCAGCCAACTTCGTCATATAATCCCGATCTTCCATGATTTCATTCTTCTTTAGCTCATCAAACGATTTAATATTTTTAACCTTTGCCTTAATCATATTCTTGAGATCTCTAATTGTTTCATAAGAAATCTGTGGTTTAGGTTTATCCTTCTCCGCAACAATGCCCTGTTTTTTTAGGAACTCCAAGCCTGACATTTTAAACTCATTTTTAATTATTCCTTCCAATCCATCTTCCAATCCATTGATTTCACCACAATACCATGTAAAGTCAAAAAAACTATCGAATGTTTCCCCTTCTTTTTTAGCCTTATCTACATAATGTAATATAATATCTTTTCTGGATGGAATCAGACCATTCGAGTATAAATATTCCGCTACATCACCTCCAAAACAACTATCATCATACCCTGCCGGTCCGCTTGTATTTTCATCGTTTACCAGACTAACCTTAACCTTATATTGTTTTGTAAAATCAGCTAATGTATCAAATTTCCTTCCATCTATTTTTGCCTTTTTAACTGCTTCAATAATCTTACCCTGTTCGCCTACAATAATTCCTTTAGATGATAAAAATGTATACGGATCACTCCCAAACAATTTATCAAATACGTCTTCAAAATCATAAAATTCATAGTTACAGAATTCCTCAAAGCTATACAACGATTGAAACTTTTTTTTCCTTTTCGTTGCTTTTGCAATTCCTTCTTCAATCAGTTGCCTTTTAGAATCTTTGATAACCCCCTTAGAAATCAGATAATCCTCAAAATCATCCCCATATAAATGTAGCAAAGCAACCCTGAATGCTCCTCTTGAATCCTTTTCAGCAATATAATTCAATTCTGAATCCGCCATACAATGATTTCTGAATTCATCAATACTATCAAACTGCAAACCATTTTCAGTAGCATTATTAATACCAGCTATTATCAATTCATCCCTACTAGGTATTACATTTATCATCGACAAATAATCAACTGCATCAAAAACAGGAACGTACGATCCCAAAACACTATTTATTTCATTGTAGCACCCTTCATATTTTATTTTATTATGCTTGCAAAACTCATCAAAATTATTAAAATGCGTATTATCCTTTACAGCATTATTAATTGCCTTCTGATACTTCATAAATACCGGCCTAGTTTTCAATAAGTTTTTAGAGGTCAAGTAGTCAATCACCTCCAACGAACCTTCTTCAACCACAACAGATAAAAGGTCCTCATAAAATAAGCTTATAGATGTTTTATTAAACGGAAATCCTGTGAAATAATCATCAAAATCATCAATTTTTATAGATTTATCGCTTTCATCTATAGTACACTCGTTTAAAAATTCAAAAATGCTTTTATATTGTCTTGCATTCTTTTTTGCATATTCAATCCCTGAAATAATCATCTTCTTCCTTGATGGGATTATCTCCAATGACGCCAAATGATCTACAGCATCCTCATGAAATTCATTCATGATAAATGAGTAGAAATTCTCCTGGTTGTATTTATAATTTTTACAAAAGCTTCTATAATCCTTGAATTTAGCCCCGCTCTGTATTGCCTGATCAATACCTTTTTGATAGTTTTTCATTTTATCCTCCTTTTATCTCCAAATTACAAGATTAAGAATTATTCTCCAACTCCAATCCTTTATCCTCTGCAAGTTTAATAAACTCATTCTCATTGATAATAGGTATGCCTAATTCTCTTGCTTTTTCACATTTATCCGAGCCCGAATCAGGATTATTGGAAATAAGGTAATCAACTTTGGAACTAACGGAATTCTTAAATATTCCTCCATGCATTTCAATATAGCTTTGTATTGCACTTTTATCAATTTTGCCCGTATATGGATCTTGAAAAACATCAAATTGAGGCAATTCACCGCTACACGCAAATGAAATCCCTTTAATTCCTTTTTGATTTTTAATCTGATTCCGTCTTTCAATTATTTTCGCCATTTTCTTTATTTGATTTTCATTTTCAGTTAGATCAAATTCATCATTCTTTTCACCATCAATAACATTACAATACTCCATAAGTTCTGCCTTTATCTCAAACATACCGCTCTGATATTCTTCATCCACATTATTGATTAAATCAATAATCTTATTCACATCAGTTTTGGATATTATATGCTCATTAAGCATAAATCTTAAATTATCCAAATCGTTATCAATTAAACAATGCCTCTCCTTAATATCTTTACAAAAACCTTTTACCCAAGTGGATTTATTATTTGCAATAAATTTAATATAATTATCTCGGAACTTATCAAAATAGTGTATTTCATGATTTAATGCAAATATAAATCCTTCTGCACTCTCATGTCGTCTATTTGCAGGTATGTCCTCAACCTTTCCAACATAAGCTATCTTTGCTCTCATGCCAATCGAATCAATTAACTCTTTTCGATATATGATAACCCATGGTGTATAGTACCTTTTATAAAAATCTTTCGAATAATATGCAGGTCCATCATCACTCCACATACATTTAATTGCTTTTGAAGCCATTTTATTCACGGATTTTGGAATAACAATATATTTTACTAAAAGACCTTTAAATGCATCAGCACTAATTCTCGTTAGGTTATCTGACAAATTAAGTTTTTCCAAAAAATGAGCTCCTTTAAATGCAGCATTGCCAATATTCTGAACAATACTTGGAACAGTGAATTCCTTATCTCGCTTTCCTCTCGGATAGAAAATCAAAGTTTTCATATCTTTACTATACAAAACTCCATCAACACTCTTCATTTTTGAGGAATTTTCATCTACAATCAGTTCCTGTAAGTTATCATTAATATCAAAAAGACTAAAAACCTCTTTTTCAAGTGTTTTACAAAGGGTAACCCTTTGAATAAATACATTATTATAGCTAAAGGCACCATGCTCTATTGTCTGAACAGTTTCAGGAAGAACCACCGACTTTGCCATACAGCCATTGAAAGCACCTTTCTTAATCTTATTAACGGCTTCAGGTACAATAGCTTCATCACATTTTCCATAGCAATTAATCAACACCCCATTTTTTATATCATAGACCATTCTATCTTCAATCATGTCACATCCAAGAAGAAAATCCTCACCTAAAAACTCAATACCTGTCGGTATGGTTGTTACGAGATTTTTGCATCCGCAAAATGCTGCTTTGCCAATATACGAGATACTTTCCGGAATGCTGATATTTATCAATTTTTCCAGCCCCTTAAATGCATTATCTCCAATCTTAGCAACACCATTAAGTATCACAACGCTTTCCAAATTGGAACACCCTTCGAACGCTCCATCGCCGATACTTGTAACACTTCCCGGTATCGTGACTCTTTTCAGTTTTTTGCACGTTTTAAAGCCACCACATTCTATACTGGTTACGCCATTGGGAATTGATATGCTTTCAAGTGATTCGCATCCGCCAAAAGCCCAACGGCCAATTTCTTTTAATCCTGTAGGCAAAGTGATATTTTTTATAGATTTGCATCCGCTAAAAGCACTTTCTCCAATTGTTGTAACGCTGTCTGGCAAATCTATATTTTCAAGTGATTCGCATCCACGAAAAGCCCAACGGCCAATTTCTTTTAATCCTGCAGGCATAGTGATATTTTTTATAGATTTGCATCCGTCAAAAGCATCTTCTCCAATTGTTTTTACTTCCTCCGGTAATGTAACATCACTTTCATTTCCAACATATTTTTTTAAAATATTATTATAAATTCTAAAATCTTTTTTACTCATACTTTACCTTTTTTCTCCGAATTACAGATTACATTTGTTAGTATAAACACATAAATAGTAATGATTTATTCTTTATACTATTCCAGCAAAAACTCTTTCGCCAATTTCAGCAACTCCACTAGGAAGCACTATCTTTGTCTCGTCTCCAGTGTATTTAACTAACACCCCATCCTCAATTATAAATTCTCCACTCATAGTTCCCTCTCCTTTAATCCAGTTTTAACGTCAAAAGTTCTGCTTCAATTTCTTTTTGTCTATCATAAATAAGCAAATCCTTATTATGCCTAAAGTATTCTTCGCAGCCGTACTTGCTGATATACGTTGACGTATACGGGTTAATCGTCAACTCCGTCACAATGATCAACATTTCTTGTCCTTCAGTAAATACTTCTTCGCAAAATTCAAACATATTCGATAATTTCTTTCCCGACTCGACTGACGCTTTTTTCAGCAGTTTTATCTGTTCATCAAAATCCTTCTTTATTATCGTAAATGCTTCTGTACTATTATCAATGCCAAATAACAATCCCTGTTCATTTTCGAGGATTCTTATCTGTTGTTTTAATCTATATTGAGCATCTTTTGACAGTGCCCCTGATTTTTTACCAGCTGCAAGTTCATTTCGTTTTTTATCAATAACATCCGCCATATTATCTGATGGTGTTTTATCTGATTTTATAATCAAGCATTTAAATTCTACCAGAGAAGAAGTCAACTCTTTCATTGTCTGTCCCGATTCAACTACGGCTCTTAATTCTTCACCGACCAAATCAAGCATCATTCCAATTAACGATAATCTTTCATCGAATTTAGCATTCTTAGCTCTCTCTTTTATATCTGCACTCGCTTTACCCGTAAGAATTTTATCGATCTGATAATCACTCTTATATTTTAAGAACAGGTCATAATACACTGCGAAATCTTTTGCAATTCTTGGATTCTGAATATATTGTTCAATCAGCTTTTGATCAACCTTAATATCATTCTTCTCATACAGCTGAATCATCTGACTCAAATCATCCCATCCGCGGGCAGTAACAAAACGCTTTCCATCTACAGTAGATTCAACAGTGTAAAAATCCGCTTTTTTTATCTCCAGGTATGTCATTACTGAAGCATGTACACCACATTGATATGCATACTCTTTCCAAACATCAAAATCAGGATCTACATCTATCCTTTTCAACCTATCCCAGGTAACTATGTCAAATTCACGAACCGAATTATTATATTCCGGAGGATTGCCTGCAGTCACCACAATCCAGCCATCAGGAACTCTATGTCTTCCAAATACCTTATACTGCAAAAACTGAAGCATTACAGGAGCTAATGTTTCTGAAACACAGTTGATTTCATCCAAGAATAGGATTCCTTCTTCTACACCGGTTTCTTCCATCATGTCATATACTGATGCAATGATTTCACTCATTGTATATTCCGAAATATCACATTCCAAACCTTTGTAATTTTTATGAACAATAAACGGAAGACCTAATGCACTCTGTCTCGTGTGATGAGTCATTGAATAAGATAGTAATCCAACACCCATTTCTGAGGCGATTTGTTCCATAATTGCCGTTTTGCCAATTCCCGGAGGGCCCATCAAAAAGACCGGTCTCTGTTTTTCAATTGGGACAATATAATCTCCAGAATCATCTTTTGTGAAATATGCAACCATTGCATTTTTGATTTGCTCTTTAGCATCCTTTATATTCATTATCACATCTCCTTTATATCATCTGATTGAAGGACAAGTTTTATCGCCCATACCGGGACCTCAGGATTTTCATACCCATCCTCCACGAAAACAAACGCTGTATTGTATGATGGTTGCTTTACCGGGTATATACCGTCTCCATCAGTAAAATATATTAGGCCTTTAAGATTGCTAAACTCTTTATTTTCAATTAGCTCATCTACATATTTAAATACAGGCCTAAAGTCCGTTCCACCTAATCCTTTTATTTTCATTTTCGATATATAATTATCAAACTCTCCTTGATTTGTTATTCTCGCATCTTCTTGAATCTCAGCATCACACTGTATTATATGCAGATTAAATCTTGTAAAAAAACTCTCCTCATTCTTCAAAATATTGTATGTCTTTTGTAAAAACTTTTGCACTAATTCACCACTAGTGGAACCTGATGTATCAATAGCAATCACAAACTCTCTTACTTGTTTAGTATCCTTATATTCCAATGGTTCAATAAGCGGCATTTTTTTATATAATTTCAATCCATAAGTATAAAAAATATAATCAAACTCATCTTGATTAATCTTCATACGTTCTCCTAAAACCGCAAACTTTTTCAGAAAAGCGGAATAATCGTATTTCTCTCGTGTAACAGCTAAAAGGTTCTGAATAAGACCTCCTGTACCTTTACCTCTCTCTTTTGAGAAAGATTCCAGATCCATTTTCATTTGTCTTGCAACGTCTTCCCATTCTTTTCGAATTACATCCGCTTTTCCATTTATATTCTTTTCAAATTTGTTTTCGCCACTTTCCGCCTCAGAATCAATGATTTGTCTTGCAGCACCTTCCCGTTCATTTAGAATTGCATCAGATTTTTCCTTTGTATTCTTTTCAAATTTGTTCTCGCCACTTTCCACCTCAGAATCAATGATTTTCCAATTTTCTCGAAGATACCAAATATCATGCCGGTCCGATGAAAACAATTTTTGAAGTCTTGTAATTTCTTTATCTGAAGGTTTTTCTGTCAAAAAATATCTATACAGCATATCTGCTGTCATATATTTAACTTTTTTTCTTAATATCTCTATTTCCTTCTTTTGTTTTTCAGAAGCCTCTGTCTGCAAATAATCTATGTCGATATCATTTATTGTGTATTCAACAGCAATATCACAAGCCAAATTCCAATACTCTTGATTCACAAGAGTACTAATCCAGAAATGTTGATAGACACAGTGCAAAATCATATGTAAATACTGCCTTGTAAGTTGTTTTTTTTCTTTTGAATAAGCCTTAAGAACAACCACAGGATCAAAAAATATAGTACTACCATCAACTGCAACGGATCTGATTCCCGGAATGCACTTACACTTCAGCATACTTATAGCTTTATCCATAAAACGTAAGTTAATAACTAATATGTTTCTCGAGAGATTTAATACATCAAGTGCCAATGCTTCAATCTTGTCTTTATTATCTGACAAATAAATCCCTCCTCTCTGTCAATTCGAGTAATCATAATTAATGATGATTTATATCTTTCTTGAACCGGTTCCTTTGCTCATTAACATTTACACATGATTCACCGGACAGCTGATTGCCACATCCAGATCAGTTGGTTTCTTCCGCCATCTTTATAAACTCATCCTCACTAATTATCGGAATCTCCAGTTCCCTTGCCTTTTCACATTTATTCGAATCAGAATTCGGATTATCACATATCAGATAATCAGTTTTTGAACTTACAGAAGTTCTGTATATTCCGCCGTGGCTCTCTATATAATCTATCAATTCGCTTCTGTCTATCTCGCCGGTATAATCATTATGTTCGCTTCTAAATCGTGGTAAATCTCCACTGCATGCAAAAACTATACCTTTAATTCCTTTATAGCCTTTTATCTCCTCTCTTCTTTCAGCCATTCTAACCATCATTTTTACCTTTGGATCATCATAAAGCTTGAAATCATCCAAGTCGTTTTTGAACATATTTGATTTGTAATCCAAGAGTTCCGCTTTCAATTGAAATGCCTTGTTACAGCTACCAAATATATTGTGCTCAGAATTATCATTTTCATATAGCGCTATTTTATCGAGCAATTCATCAACTACCTTTAATGGTATTATCTTTTCATCCATCATAAAATGGATTCGAAAATCCGCCTCATTTTTATCGAACAGATAATTCAAATATGGTATCCATTTATTTATATTTCGTTTCAGGAAATCAATATAACTATCCTTAAATTGCAAGATTTCATCTAACCCATTACGCAGAGCATAAAAGAATCCGGCTGTCGCTTCTCTTCGTAAATGCCCGGGTAAATCTGTCAAATCTCCACCCAAATAAATTCGCTGAGCTTTATATAACGAATCAACTTGACTCAGCTTATAAAACACAGCTCGTGGCACATAAAACAATCGATCATGAATCCCTCGTTCATATGCTTCTCTATATGTATCATCATAAATATATTTCAAATCAAGCCTGGAATAGAAGCAATGCCTAGACCATAGACGATAACAGTATCTTAGCGCATCTCTGGCAATCGTATCAGCAGTTTTGGGTATAACAATATAAGGAACACAAATCCCTTCAAAAGCACTTGAGCCTATATTCTCTATTCCTTCAGGCAATACTATTCTTTCCAAGTAAAAACAACACTGAAAAGCTTCCGAAGCAATCTCTTTAACCCCACTTGGTACAATGAACTCTTTGTCTTTTTTCTTTTGTGGATACTTAATAAGCTTTTTCATGTCAATGCTGTAAACAACACCATCAACAGCCTTGAACCTTTTACTCTCAGGACTAACTTCGTATTCCTCAACACACGGTAACGGACTAATAAGTTTTTTGCTTAGTATTTTAGGAAGACATAGCGTTTTTAAACTATTGTCATTGATTAAAAATGCTTTTTCATAAACCTCTTTAACACTATTGGGAAGAGTAATCTTCTTTGCAAAAAAAGCTATTACAGAGTCTTCACGGATACTTACTATTCCTTCCGGAAGAGTTATATCTTCTTTAAAACTGCAAAAGCTGATCAATTCCCCGTTTTTCACTACAATATGTTCATAGTCGCGATCAATCTTTTCACAATCAACACTACAATTATTGCAGGATTCTGTAGTAGTCCTGCGAGATATAATCTTTACCAGAGACTTATACTTCACTACATATTTGCCTTCTTCTTTTCTCTTTAGCGGAATTGATATCGTTTTTATAAAATCACACCCTGAGCTAGCATTTTTGTATACTCCTTCAGCCTTGTCAGGAATTACTATTCTCTTAAGTCCCTTATAGTTAATAAAGGTTGCCGGCAATTCTTTCAGTCTTTCAGGTAGTACTAACTCCTCAAGAGCGTTGCATTCATAAAATGCATCCATACTTATTATCCTGACACTGTTTGGAAACACTATTCTCTTTAGCGCCGTACATTCATTAAATAAACCTCTTCGGATCTCAACAAGCCCCTCGGGCAGAACAACCTCTTCAAGTGAACTACAACCACTAAATGCGTATTTGTCTATTATTTCAACACTATTGGGAATTTTGATACTCTTTATAGCCCCACATGTGATTGCGTCTACTCCTATTTCTTTTAATCCTTCCGGTAAAATGATATTTCTAATATTATGCCAATATTGATTGTCATCAACAAATGCGCGACATCCTATTACTTCGACATCAGATGGCACTTCAACATCTATAAATCCATCATGTACATAGCAATGAGTAAGTGTCTTTTTTTTGTTGATTGTTTTAATCTCAAAGCTTATGTTGCTCATAACCTTCCTCCCATCTTTTAACCATTGTCTTGCAATATTCAGTTTGGGCATTTTTTGTCAGACACATTTGATTATACTACATACTTCTTGGTATTGGGTGGGCTATGCGCCCACCATAATACATTACACTCGAAACCTTTAAATCATAGTAAGCGTCAGATTATGATTCATTGTATTGAAATTACGCTCTCCGAATCAGAAAATTCGTTTTCATTAATAGGTTCAAGTTCGCCTGTATAGTTTTCCAAAAAATCGTATGCGTACTTTCGATTCAATAGATCATGGATTTTCTGGTTGTAGTAATTTCTCAAACAGCTGTAGCAGGATGGCGAACAATTACAGCCTTTTGTTATTCCGATAGCTTTATCGACAACCTTTTGGAACACTTCACCAGATTCGGTTACAAGCCTTCTAACATGTCCAGCGCCACCTGCAACCGCATCATATAGCACGATAGAATAGATCATTTTATTATCGAGTACAACCTTATGCAGGCAGCCTTTGATATCATTCCGTTCAATATCCAACACAGTAGAAAGTGACTCCAATAGTGCATACATTACAGAAAGCATGACATCCTGCTTACCTGCCTGTGGAGTGGCAAACACGAGACGAACCACATCTGTTCGGAACACATGACAAAGCTTATTTTTTATAAGCTTAACCTCACATGTTTTTCCCCATGGAGTAATATGCTTCTTCTCTATCGTCTTCTGATATGAATTAAAGCTAGCATCTTCCACATTTTCCGATGTACTTTCCGCATATCCACAATGAGGGCATACATAAAAATCATCATTACATACAACCATCAGGGAATCATTTATAGATGTCTCCATTTGGAATTTATTGCCATCCTTCATAACAAAAGAATACTTCTGCATTACCTGGCGCTGTGAATCTCCAATGTAAAAATCATCGCTCCTATAAGTCTTATCAGGTTTCCGCATAGGAACATCCTTTGGCTTTGCGTCAGCCACAAAGCCACGCCTAGGTTCAATTGCCTGTTTCCATCTGTACCGCTCTATAATCTCATGGCAAGAAACACATTCTTCCCCAGATGTGTCGGGCTCAATTGAACGATGGTTCCATGTAAGACAAGATGGATTTTTACACTGAGCAATATACGCCGTCTCCCAATCTTGTCCTGTTGTTTGTGGAAGTTTCCTGATGTACCGGCTTGTATAGAGTTTTCCGTCAGCAACAACTTGAGCATCTGGAGCATACTCAGAAATTGCTAGTTGTAAATCACGTACCATTTGCAATTTCTTGTCCGTTGCCGCGTTTGTATTCTGGTATAGTTCCACAGTATCAACTGGGAATCCATACTTCGGAAGAACATTGTTTCTCACAAGAAACTCAATCAGTTCATTTTTACCGCGGTTATCATCCTTGCTGCGTCGGTAAGACCATAGTTTCTGTTGAACAGTAGCAGCCTCCTGTGTCAGTCCTTCTGCTAGCAACCTATAATATTCACCAATATAATACTGGACAGTTCCGCGGAACTCATCAATTGCAATCTTCAGTACCCCGTCATCACCAATCAACTTTTCTGTCCAAGAATAATCGTTTATACCCATCACAACATGCATATTCTCAGGAATCGAAGCCTTCAGTATTTCTTTAAGATGTTCCGGCTTACTTTCCAGATAAGCGCAAAGTCTCTCCCAACCGTCACCATTCAGAAGAACATCCGCATCATTCGAATTATAGACATCCATCTGTTTTGCAAAGAAATCACTAAGGGCCACAGCAAATATATGGCGAAGAATGACTTTTTCGTTCCTTACCGTGAATAGAGGAACCCCAATTTCCCCTGTAATCATATTTTCAGGATTCTTATAATAAGTGAAATCGTGAGAGCTCAGCTTCGAATATGTCAAAGAAAATGCAGCAGCATTTTTCCCACGGCCAGCTCGACCTGCTCTCTGTATATAGTTTGCCGGTGAAGGCGGCATATTCCTTAGATAGACTGTTTCAAGATCACCAACATCAACGCCCATCTCAAAAGTTGTAGAACAGCTGAGTGCGTTAATTTCCTTATTTACAAACATTTCCTGATATTTTTGCTGTTCTTCCCTTCCAAGTTGCGCTGTATGCTCTTTGATATGGAGCGGCTGCATTAGAGTGGACTGATACAATTTTGCGTAATGATTATTATCCAGAAGACTCGCATGTGTAGTTGGATGCAACTGGCCTCCGCATTTTAATGTTGTACACATACCTTTGCAGTTTACCATGCTTGTCTTACCGCACACATCACAAACATAAATCGGAATATCTTCAGTACCTGCAGAAACAGTAAAACGCTCAGTACTGAAATAATATTCACCATTTCCAGCTGTAGACAACGGGTCATCCCTGCAAAGGACTTCGTCCCAGTAAATCTGCAGAAGCTCATTAGCAGCTGCCTCATCCAATTCCAATACCTTCATAACACGCTTAAGTCGACCATTTTTCAAAAGATTTCCATTCTTCCTTACAGCAGAAGACCACCCAGCAAGATAAGCCTTTTTCTTATCTTTATCCATATCTTTGCAGCGTTTCACACGCTTTGCCTTTGATGTAAAGAAAATATAGTCCCGATCATCGTCAGTCAGTTCGCAATTGCCTTCAATCGCCCCATGATAAACAATGTCCATAGCAAGAAGGTCAAAGAGAGCCTTCACATCTTGAACATTCTGCTCATATGCCTCAGCCACACCAGCCATGACATCCTCGCTATTACCTTTGTAGTTAAATTTGATGATTCCCATAGAAACAAGGCTTGTGCTTCTGCGAGCATTAGCCATTTCGTTCAGTACAGCAATCCATGCATTCTTCCGGCTGATTGCTGTAAGGTTTTCGGTTCCCTTATCGCCAGGTTCGGCAAATGTTCTGCAAGAATCAAAATAAGCTGTAAGTTCATCTACAAAGTGCTGGATCTCCCAAGGATGATCCGCCATGTTATCTCGATTCTTATCAACCACATGCCAGATTCCCCTGCGACGTAGGAACTCTCTATAGGACGCAGTCATGTATGAAGCAAAGAACGCTGCTTCTCCACGGCTATCTGAAAAGGAAAGAAATTGTCTCTTACGCTTTATGATGTCCACCTGATCTGCCTTCTTTGATGATCCAAAAAGTCCACGCCGGGTACCTGTTTCCGGTTTCTTGCTTTTCAGCACCTTTTCGCTTTCAGGAAGTTCCTCAAACAAGGAAGTGCCGAGAACTGCGGTTGCTGCATCGTAGCCAAGATAAAAAGTCTTAAAATTACCAAAATTGCAGCTCGGACATTTTCCATCTTCCCGTGTTCCACTCTTCTTTGCTTTGCGAATTCTGACATAATTATTGAGTCCACAGGTACAGGGCGGATCTGCTTTCAGACTTTCATGAATAATGGATCCGCACTTTGAGCACAGCAGGTAATCATTCTTCCCTATCTCAGCGCTGTCATCATCCTCATCTTCTTCCGCGCCATCCAGATCAGCATCATGACTGTCACGGAGAAGATAAAAATTAATATCTGTATCATAGGAATTGTTGGCAAACTCAAGCTTGCCATCTATTTCCCTTCCTGCTACGGCAATGCGGCCGCAATCATCACAAACGGCACACTCGAATACCTTACATTCCTCGCCTTCTAATGTGACCGAACGATTTCGATTCAGCATCAACTTTTTATCATTACCAAGAGTAATGTACGCACCTTCCAATGCCTTAGCAAACATATGGTACCTAGCCTTAATAAGCGCTGATTTGTTCTTGGTGGCCTGTGAAGCCACGCTAATGATATTTACAACGTCCTGTTCTGATACATCATGTATCTTACCCAATTCTCTTGTAATCTCTGGAATAGTCATTGGTCTTTTTGTTATGTTGCGCAAATCACGATAAACAGACGAACTAACACACAAATCATATAAGAATTCCGCATCTGGTTTTTCTTCCTGTATTTTAATACCATATTCTTCCGCAATTGCATTCAACGGTTTTTTCGGATCTACCAGTTCTGCAAACATTGCTAAAGGGATGTCCGTCGATGCCTGATCATACGAAGGCGTAACGCTCTGTGAGCGTATAATATCATCCGCCTGAAATTTTGCATTGCAGAGTGTGTCTGCGAATTTAACGATATCATCATCCGCTTCTTTTCCACCCAGCGTAGCACTGGTCAGAATATGGATCACATTTGCCGGGTTACTAATTCTGGCCTTCAGACGCTTCAAAAGCAGGGATGTTTCCATTCCGGTCGCACCACGATAGATGTGAGCCTCGTCAAGGATCAGATAACGTAATTTTGCGCCGGAAAACACAAGATCATCCTTCGGACGAAGCATCATATACTCAAGCATAGCGTAATTCGTCACAAGAATATGAGGTGGTTTCTTCTGCATCTGATCACGAGAAATAATCTCATTCTTTAGAGGTTTAAGTGGATATCCATTTGCATCTTTATAAATCTTTCCATACTCAGCAATGCCGTCCTGCTCACTCTGTTTAGTGCTACTGTTATAGACACCAAACGTGATGTCCGGATAGTTCTTCAGAAGATTACGAAGACGCTTCATCTGGTCATTTGCCAAGGCATTCATGGGATAAATCAGAATAGCTCGGACTCCAGATGTAAGATTCCCCTCCTCCGCCTCTCTAAGCAGGTGATTGATAATCGGGATGATAAAGCACTCCGTTTTACCGGATCCGGTTCCCGTGGTAACAATTAGATTCTTTCCCTGATTGCTTTTTCTTAGTGCCCGCTCCTGATGAAGATAAAGACTTCGGTCGATCTGTATCTCTTTCTCCCCATCAGGGATATCACCTTCCAGCGTTCTAAACAGTGGAGAAGCATCACCTTCTTCAATCATTTGAGCAAGACTCTTACCAGTTTTATATGAATCACTCACATCAAGATATGGTCCTTTACAAACTGTACCGTCTTCTTGTAGAGCTGCAACAAACTGTGAAGCATACTCCTTATCCGAAATGTGAAAAAGCGTTGATATATATCCTATAAATTCATCTTTAATATTATCGGCTGCAAATATTGGATTAAACATTTTTTATCCTTTCTTTCCGATACGAATACAGGTCAGCGTTTGCATACTTATGCTTGTTCTGCTTGGTATACTCTCGATCTGTAAGCGCATAGACTGTTTTTTCTAAATATTTGTCGTAATAGCGATAGTAATAAAGGCCGTCGCCATCGGAATCTGTTATGCACAGGGCGATATCACCTATGTATACAATCCTAACCGGATTGACCATCATTTTTGTTATGCCACGATCGTTTGTATGATTGTCAAAAGAAAAATCATATCGCTCTCCGTGATATCCTGTTGTGTACATGACTCCACTGTACACAGGACAATACCCTTCAGAAGTATCTTCCATTCCCTGGAATTCAATATGATCGATGTAACACGTCCTTATTTGAATGTGACCGGCATCCTCATTGAACTCATCCGTAATTGCATTGATTACGATCCTATGGTTATTAAAACGCAGAAGGTTCTGATCCCCAACAACACAATCACCATCGGCTATGATCTCTCTTATCTTCTTAAACAGACTGCCTGTCATTATGCTGATCTCATAGCGATAATTTCCGATAGGCATGCCCTCTGGGATATTTACATACTCTGTTTTCTCATCCAGCTGAAATTCAATCGATGTATCCATTTCACCATATAGAGACAAAATGAATTTTCTGTCTTTCTTTCCGATGAACGTTCCGCCCTGGTTCCAAAACAGTTTCTGCCCTTCTGTCCAGAATTCAGGCTTCCCCAGAAATCGTTCTTTATAACATACGTGGGCAAGGATGTATGTGCTACTTTGCTTATTCCCGTTGACTTTCATCGAAACATCAACAAGCGAGAAATCACTTGCATCGCAGAACGATTGAAGGACATTGCCAATAGTAACAAGCCCTTGCCCATCATACATGATATCCTTGTCTCCGACAAAGAAACGTACATCCAATTTAGATGGTGTCGACACCTTCAGCAGACTGGCTTGAGGTATATCTCCAATATACAAGGCCGGCACAGACCCATCCATCCAGGTGCCCGTAGTCTCCTGAATTATCACTTTGGGAACAGCGACGTGGAGTTCTCCATCTCTGTATGGAATTCTTACTTCCTCATCATCTGCTCCAAAAGGTATAGCTTCTGAAAAGTCATCGATATCAACTCTGTATTCAGCGTCTTTGTAATCAGCTATTGAATAATAAAATTCTCTGTTGAAGCTGCAGCTTGCCTGTCTGATCAGGATGAAATTCCTGTCAAATACCAATCTTTCGTCAGACAGATTGATCACCTGCAATCTGCATGTGTCACTTTCGCCACGCAAAGGGAACGTAAAAGCAAGTCCATTGGACGATACAGGCAAAGAAGAAAACTCGATTTGTTCTCCATTACGCAAAATAACGAACTGCTGAAGAAAATCCGCGTTTCCAAGAATAATGCTGCATTCGCTGTTTTGATATGCGAAATAATACTCCTGGTCATCTGCTGATACACGCGGTAATCCTGCTGATTCCACAGGCGCTATCACACGGATATCTGTTCCGTTTTCGCTGTCAAATGCAACTAACCTGCCGCCAACGGTAAGCACATAACCATCCTTCAGTTCCAAGAAAAATGCCTTTAATCCTTGGTTCTTAAAACCATCTATATCTGTAATCTCAGTATTTTCTGTTTCAAGCGTTATGTTTCTTGGGAGGACAACCGTGTAATTGTCCTTTTTTATCTGGCCGGCATTGCATTCATTACCTCCATAGAATACCCATACCCGGCGGTTCATTGTATCCACCGAGTTATAGATTTCTTCACCATCACAGGTTATTTTAACTTGAATCTCCGAAATCTCTGAGTCAAAAGAGCCAGCTGGCAAAGATATAGCCACACCATTCAGGGTTTTACCGAGTTCATTGCCGTACCAACTCATATTCTGTTGTACAATGGATCCATTATAATAAATCGTAAGAAGAGCTTTGCTTACATTCTCTCGTTTAAGACGGATGTCCGGAAGAACCAGCTGGATATCCGTCTCATTCTTCAGGATATATTTAGCATGAATCCTGGAGTAATCTATAGCAACTTCCCTGCTTCCACCTTGGCTCTGTCTCTCCGTACGTTTTGTATTAGCTATTGCAGTGATCTTCTCTTTAAACCATTCCTCACAAAGCTGCTCTTCATAAGTCTTCGCCGGCTTATCCTCAGAATTTACCATGGCGTCTATCTTATTAATCAGCTTTTCGAACAATCCCCGCGTAAAGACCGGTCTGTAAAGAACCAGTTTGCGTATTCCTTCCTGAAATGAATATACACGTGAACTGATCAAGAGTTCTTCATCGTCATCACTGTCTCCTGTCAGCTTCTGTTGCAGTGATCGAATCATGACAGCGAGCAGGGGATCATCCGGTATCACTTTCCAATTCAGATTATTCTTATAGAAGTCGAAAAGAAAATCAAAGAGAGCCATCCAGGATTTTCTGGTAGTAAGAGCATGAATGACCGCTGTAGACTTGAAAGCACGGCCGTTTGAGTCTTCAATGAAAAGACGGTTGTTCTTTTTCATTGCGTCTTCCAATGAAGCCTGCAGAAGACGAACTACAGAACCGCTTGCATCACGGTATCCAAACTGAAGGGCAATATAGTTCCAGAAATTTGTATTTTCCTCGTTTTTCCAGTTCTTCGCGTTGTTGATTAGAGCAAGTGTGATCTGCATTTCCGCCTGCAGAGGCAGTTTAGTCATCGGCTCACGTAAAACAGTATCAATATATTGTCGGGCATAAGTATTAAGTTTATCCAGTATTTCAGGCTTTATAATTTTGCTTCCGATCAAAGGATACGATGCAAATACTCTATCCTCAAATTTACCCTCGATATGCCGCACCTGCATGTCCTGCTCCAGAGTATCATGAACAACATCTGGGCGTTCCGTGGTACGCTCAAATCCCAGGGATTTTATGTATTCGTTCAGTGCATAGCCCTTGTTATAGCAGTAGGTATTTAAAACTCTGTAAAGACGGGAATCAGTTGGAAAATACACAATATTGTCATGAACAATGCACTGTTTCAATTCTTCAACGTGACGTTCACGGGCCCCGTCAGTCGTAAGCTCTGTACCATCCAGTTTCGATTCATAGCCATAAAGTGCGATAAAGTCTTTTATGGCATAGCCATTACGGGAAGCCAATGATCTGATCCACTGGTTTTGGGGATCCGAAGAGATATAAACCTTTCCATCAATCAGATTTTCTTTGAAAAATGCTATTATCTGCTCATCATTAACTGCACGAGCATCTCCAATCGGATAACCAGATATATATCGTGCATATTCATCGCTTGTCATTCCTCGTAGTTCTGCATTGGCTCTGAATCTTTTTGGATTTCGGGGCAAAAAATACGGTTTTCGAATGCAATAAACAATAGTTCCTTCAGACTCACCATCAAGCTCATTTTTCGAATATTTATCATATCCAACACGAGTAATCTCCTTTTGCAATTCAACTGGTAAATCACCTAAGAAGAAGCATTTTATCTCATCAGTATAGATAAATATACATGCCAAATCGCCATGCCGATCGTTCATACAACTGCAGATTACTTTTTCGTCATGATAATCAAATGTTTTAGATTTGATCAGACCATCAAGAATTGCGTATTCAGAATCATTCAGTACTTTCCCTGTCCATTTTCTGTTTCTTTTTGATGACCGTTTTTCCAATGCGTTATATATACTTTGTCGTGACAAACCGAACCATTCCGTCATCAATGAAGGTTTTAATGCGAATCGTTCTGTCAATATATCAATTACAGAAAAATCAAAACCTTTTTCTAACATCCAATCATCATTCGTTCTATTTGTTGTTTCATATGAACCTGAGTTTATACTGTCATCTATATATGAAGTTTCAAAGTAATCTTCACCTTTTTCGCACAGCAACTCTATCTGCCTCTGGAGCTGCTGTGCGGATAAAGCCCCCATATTGCGCATATGAAGTATATCTGCGGGATGTAGTGCCAAAACCTGTTCTATTGTTTCAATGCCCTCATTATGAAATGAATTGCAAATACGGGCAGAAACATTAAGATCGGTCGCTGGCCTTGACAAAATCTCCGGCGACAATAATATCTGTTTATCAGTTTCTTTCATCTCTGCTTCATTATCATCACTATTACTCGATACAGCCATCTGTAATAGTTCTTTCTCTGAGATATTAGATAATAAATCATCTATTTCGCATAGACTCTTTTCACCCATGTTGTGAATATTGGGGAGATTATCATAATTCTCTATAAGCCGATACAGAGTTCCATAGTTAGCGCGCATCAAGCAGTTGTAAGTACGTGTAGTAAATCCCAATGAAGAAATTGTGACTTCCTTATACTCTTCTCTGTTTGTTATCTGCATAGTTAGTCACCTCATTTATCAATCTATTCCATGTTGTCTCAGGTAATGAACAAATCTCATGCTTTGTTATCCCTTTTCAAACTATTTCCACTATTCTTTATATAAGCAATCATAATACTCTGATATATGCCATTGTATGGAATATTTATATAGTAGTCTTTTGGAACTTTTGTTCTCGATGCTTTTATTAATATCTTTTTATCCACATTACCGGTCTAACACCTAACCCCAAATTTCCTAAATATCCATATTCATCTATTTGACCTGCATAATCTATACCTTGAAATATATACCCCTCATCAAATAAGTCGTCGTATATCTGAGAACGCAACCACCAATAAGAGTGTCTGGGATCCCCACGACTATAGCACATATTCAACAAACCATTGCCACCAGCTTTTGCATATTCTGTTGCATCAGTTATTCTATCTCGTTCATTCGGAAAATACTTTTCTAATTCCTCTTTACTAAGAATAAATGCCCTGTCTTTTGTATCTCCACAGTTTTCATTTTTTACGACTGTTTCTAAAATGATTATCTCTTCATCATCTGAAAAAGCTGTTGAAACAAAAGTATCATTTAACCATTTCCTCACACCGCATTTTTCCCAGCTTGGAAATTCTTGCATTTCACTCATATCTTGTCCTATTAGAACATAATTTGAAATAATCAAAATTCTGTCATCTTGTACATCCAACACAGTCCATTCAATCGGTTCTTTTCGTGATATATCATTATCCTGTTCAAAAGCACCAAATGTAATAGTGTTTCCTTTTTCAGCGGATGCGACTGATGCCTTAAAATAATAGTATTCCGAATCTTTGTAATCCTTTATAGTACTAAATAATCTTTTTGCTTCTGCGTAATCTCCTGTATTATAAGCCTTTAATGCAGCATCATATTTATTCTTTTTCATCACAGATTTTGTAATTGCAATCGATATAATCACGCTTATTATCACCACAATGGAAATAACAATTGTTAATCGCTTCTTTTTCTTTTTTAATTGTACATTTCTATGTATTCCCTCTATTTTAGAGGCAACACTGTTCAGGTGTTCACGATATAAAACAGGTATTTGTTCATCTCGCTCCTTGTTCTTTTTGCTTTCTTCAGATATATAGTGATCAAATTTTTTAATAATACTATCTTCAAGCTGTTGTATGCTTTGTGATAATTCTTCATCTCCATATCTTTTTGCTTTTATAAGATTCTTATCATCTTTTAGTTCCTTTATCGTTCTTTTCTTGTATTCTTCAATTGCATTGATAATGGTTGTGTACGTTCTGTCATAATCAAATTCTTGTTTAATTCTTGTAGGTTTAAGTTCTGCACTTCCATATGGAATAGAGTATTTTGTAATTACATCCTCAATAAAAGCCTCATCAATATTGCAAGCCGTTATAGTCTCATAACGCCTTCCAGATTGTTCTTGATCATCAGTGCCCATCTCATTAATTGTTTTGTCTATCTGTTTTAAGCATTTCTGTTCATACGTATTAATTGAATCCGCTATATTATCAGCCAAAAACCTTCCTAGATATGCCTTCGAACTCTCCGCATCATAGCTAAGTACAGTCTCAAAAAAGCCCTCAGCCTCTTCCCATTCTGCATCTTCAAGTGCCATGAACCCTCTCTTTAACGCAGCTTCTTTTTTTGCCTCCAACGCTTCCGGCGTATCAGAATCACTATTTGAATTGTCTGCTTTTTGTCTTGTAGTTTTTTGACCTGTTGTCTTCTTTGTTTGACCCGTTGTTTTCTTTTTTTCAGACGGTTTCTTCTTGGTCCACCACTTCATTGAATTCATCAATTCCGTCGGATGTGGTTCAGGGGCAATATCTCTCAAGTATTTCTTCTGGCTATATGATAAATCTGCATCTTTCAACATTTTATTAAAATCAGATATTTCAATCTCATGGTGGCTTGATCCTGCTAATCCTCTAACTGTATATTGTTTAACTTCATCCAATTCTCCGCCGAGATAATACATTATATGATTGCCAAAGTACTCGTTATCATAATCAGTCATGTCTATTATCAGCGCAACATCATCCTCTGCCAATTCGATAATTGCCCGTCCAAGAACGGCAAGCGCTAACAATGCTTCCTGTTCTGATCCATAAACATTATGTACAAAGCAAAATGATTCCCCCTCCGGAGCAGTTACGGTATCAAATGCATAAACCATCGGATCATGTTCAGATAATAAAGTCATCATATTAGATGTTCTGAACGCCTTAGCTATATCCAGCAAAGAACACTCCTCATCCTCATCATAAACAACTGTTATTTTTGATAATGTATCCTCACATATTTGCTCATTACGGAATTTAGCATAAAGCCTGAAATCTATATTCATGCTCATACTTACAGAACCCGTTTCTGAAATAGATATATTCATATAACGCCCCCTTTAATCATCAAAAAAAGCACACAAACTCACCTTCATACCAGCCAGATTTCTGCCATTTTATAAATCAGCTATCAACCTGAACGGTATAAGTGTATTTGTATGCTTCTACATTTTTGTATATTAAAAAAAACCTTTTAATCAGTCTGTCCCCACCAATAATATTGCTTCCCCTCTTTTCATAAAGGAGACATGTTTTCCCCAAAACATATCTCCTAAAATGATATAAATGTAACCATGAATATTATACCACATTTATACGCAACTATAAAGCAAATATCATCCTTTCTTACTCAAGATCAAACGACAACGAAGAAATATATTTATCGATTTCACTCTGATAATTCTGTATATTTGTAGACAGGGTTGCATATGATCCGGAAGGGCTTTTTGTGAATTCCCAGTAGTTTTCCACAGCTGTATATAAGCCCTTTAAATCACTGTAGTATTCATTATCACTGTCAAGCTGTTTTATCGTCGCTTTTACGTCTTCCAACAGATTATCTGCATCTGTTATCAAACCTTTATTATCAAATACGATATAAACAAGGTATATAGCACAAGATGCATCATCAAATATTTTTTTTGCTAAAATATTATTCGTCATTATCGGTTGCATTTCTGCAGGAGAATTATTCTTTATTGCTTCAGCCAGTTCATCGACAGCTTTATTAACCTCAGTTTTATTTAAGCCTACTTCCTGACTAAACTTGCTTGCACCACCTTCAAGATCCCTTATACCATCCGAATCATAGATTGTAAATTTCCATGCTTTTGACTCATACCCTATCATGCTGTCTGCCACAGAATAAACCTGTTTGAGGTTAGAATAAGCCTTCTTTGCTTCGCCCAGATCATTACCTTTATTATCTTCCTGGTCAACGATATTCTCAGTTGATTTATCTGTTGATTTTTCTGACTTTTTAGGTTTGTCATTCATAAAAAGGACCACCATTACCACTGCAACAGCCACTAAAAGCAACGATACTGCAGCGATAACGACCTTCTTTTTACTTTTTTTATCGCCAACAGTTTTAGCAGATTCGTTATTGTCCTGTTCACTTAAAGATTTTTTTTCATCTTTCGGTTGAATAATTACTTTTTCATTTTCATTTAAAACACTCGCTTTAGTTTCAGCTAGAGATGCGCCACAATGCACACACTTTACCGCTTTATCAGAAATCTTCCCTCCACATACCGGACAATTAATTAATGCCATATCACTTTCCCTCCTTTGTTCCATCGGACAGCCACAGGTCATGCACATCTCTGCATCTTCGGGAACTATACTTCCGCAGTCCGGACACTTTCTAAATGCACCTTCTCTATGTAAAACATCGCTATTCTGAGTGTTGATATTTCCCTTTGACGTTTCTGTAGAATCTACTGCTGTCCCACCTTGTAATGGTGTAACCGACTGTAATGGTTTGTCCGAGTTGCTATCATTCATCTGCTGAGCGATATTGCCGTTTTTCTTCTTCGGTTTTTCTTCCTGTATCAGCCCATTTGTAAATGTTCCGAACAATGTCTTCTTACTAAACAGATCTTTCGGATTATCCTTCAGCTCCTCCAGGAATCTTGTGTCAACATATATGATCACGCATACGACAAAGATAAGGAAAAAGAACGCATGCAGAAATGTCCAGGCTGATGCAAATGATCCTTTAAAACTTGTTCCGACAATATTACCCAGCTCATCATATCCAATATTCACTTTTACATGTAACTTGGAATCAACACGGCTAAGCACCGCATCTCTGAGGATAAGCGATACAAAAAGAGTAAGAACCGGCAGGACACAGGTAACCTTATCCTGTCCATACCTGATAAACAGGAATCCAACCAGCAGTTCAAATACTATTGATATCACAAGAAATACTACTATCGCTGTGGAATAAGCAAGAGAACCCTTTGTCTTGTTGATATATTTGATCATGATAGAAAGGGTCACCAACGCACCAAGGAATAATTCTCCACCTATCGCATAACTTCCGTATACCTCCTTGTCCCTGTTCTGATTAATGAATAGATATAGAATGAAAGCAGGACACGCTACACCTGCTGCATGATAGAATAGATTTACTATTATTCCCAGGCCCGACAGATAATTTAATTCTGAGAATAAAAGAATAAACTGACACAGTGCACATACCGCCGCAGTCATGTAAATAACCCACTTAACATTTCTCTGAAAATCAGTCTCTCTATTCATTTATACCACCTCTCTTTTACGTTATTTACTGTAATGTTCTCTTTGATTTCCGTCAAAAACAACAAAACGCTCATAGGCTTCTGCCTATGAGCATTTTACTATATTAAATATTCAATTTGGTGGGCTGACAGCCCACAATCATATAAATATTGTCATCGGAACAAGCAAAAAAAATGATAGGTATACCTCTTGAACCAGTCAAATAAAGTTAGCATGTCCCTGATCTCTCAGAATCTCTCTTACCTCCTCCACGTCGTGAGAAGCTTACCGTCAGTGTCATAAACCTCAATCCTGTCCATGTGATAATAAAGCTCCGACAGGGCTGTATTTGTATATAATCTGTTCTGATTTCCGCGCAGCTTGTCGATGATCAGATTGCCATCGTCCGTATAGATATAAGAGCTGTATTCCAGGTTGGTGTTGCCGTATCCGTTTGAAACCGTATAGTTGATAGCAACCATATTTGTACCCCTGTATTCAACATCAACCACAACCTTGTAGGCTTCCATCTGATTCTTCAGATCCGCCGCACCCGGATAATCCGCTTTGACAAGCAGCTTCAGATAAGACTTAAACTCTCCGTCAGCCTTCTCGGTATGTAGCAGGCAGTACTGATATCTCGCATCATTTATCCTGCTGTCGGCGTCTTTATACCGATAAGCCTTCCCATAATAATCGACAGCGGTTTTATATTTTCCTTCAACCATCAGCTGCTCGGCATAGTCATAATAAATTGGATCTCTGTAATTATTTATTAGTTTATCGCGTAGTTTCCAGTCTTTTACCTTACCAATAACCTGATCGATGAAGTTGACTGCTTCGTAATGTTCGCCCTTCGTCCTGTACTGGGCAACCACTTCGTCAAGGAGTTCCGATAGTTTCACTCTTCCCCCGGTACTGTCATCATCCGATCCGCCGCCGGATCCACTATTGCCGGATCCATCCGTTTCACTCTGGCCACCCGATCCGCTACCGGATCCACTATTACCGGATCCATCCGATCCACTCTGGCCACCCGATCCGCTGCTGCCGGATTCATCTGACCTGTTCGCATCACTGTCCGATCCACTCGAGCCACTTCCCGATCCGCTATTACCGATTCCATCCGATCCATTCTCACTGTCTGATCCACTCGCACTATCCGTCTCTCCGCCAAGTGACTCATATCCAACGATATCCGCCAGTACGAAAAATGCCTCTCTCTTAAATCCCTTCTCTCTGAGCAGTTCTATATAATCAAGCTTCAGGTTTTTCAGATAGCCATAGTGTCCGTATATTTTATATATGTTTTCCACAGCTTTCATGTGGGAGCGTGCCTTCTCCACGCCATCTGAAGCAAGTATCTTCTCCACCCTTTCGAGAACCGCATCTCCAACCTCCTTCAGGTGGTCGCCCGCAAGTCCGGCCTTGTCCACTTCATCCGACTTCTGCACGAGGGCTGAAATATCCGTTGATTCGCCCTTCTCCAGATAATCTTCCTTAGCCTTATCAAAATCCGCCTGATACTGCTCCTTCAGCCTCTCCTGCTCGGCCTCATATATCTTCTGCTCGCATTCGTCGTAAAGTGCCTGACAGTCTCTGTAATCCAGCCCGCACTTCTCCAAATACTCCTTCGCCTTTTCATAGTCGCCGTCCTTTATAGCCTTTTCTGCTTTCTCATATGCAGGCCGTCTTACCTTATATTCCGGATAATAATATTTGTCATAGCCCTTTTTGCCTGCAATTCCTATCACAAGCAGAACAGCCGCCACAACGCCTATCTTAAAGCTCTTTTTTCTTACAGTGCCGATGAGCTTATTCCTGATAATTTCCTTGTTATGCTCTGCACGGCTGACCTTCGGATCCCACATTTTCGCAAGATCCGCCTTCATCTCTCTGACAGATTTATATCTTGCGGACGGACTGAATCTTGTAGCTTTTCCGGCAATACGCATCGCCTGCTCAGACTCCGGAATGACTCTTTCGACCAGCTTACCGAAGGCGTAAATGTCTGTCCTCTGATCTGACTGTGCAAAACCATACTGCTCCGGCGCAGCTATTCCCTGCGTACCGATCAGAACTGTATCCTTCTCGCTTCCCGGAACGAACTGCTTCGCCGCATCATAATCGATGATCATGACACGCCCTTCGTCGGTCACCATTATATTTGACGCCTTGATATCTCTGTGGATTATCGGAGGCTGCGCCTCATGGAGAAATATAAGTCCGTCGCATATTTCCAAAA
The DNA here is from genome assembly GCA_946544235.1 of uncultured Lachnospiraceae bacterium. GTDB lineage: Bacteria > Bacillota > Clostridia > Lachnospirales > Lachnospiraceae > Eubacterium_Q. Next base: position 79,076 of record CAMNMC010000086.1, read on the forward strand.
GGATTCTTTTCTTCTCCTCGAAACTGAGTACATCACCTTTACCATTATCAATAATATTTGAAATGTTTTCGTTTGTCCCTTTGTGACTCCCGGTTTCCGCGTCTCTAATCCCCTGCTTCTCAGATCGCTTATCACTTTGTTTATCCAGCAGCTCCTCAAGCGTTCGCCCCTGTATCAGGTCCTCGATAACAACGAGCTTACCCTCCTCCTGCCAGAAGGTCTTGATCCTTGGTATCGCCGGATGATCGTGATTCTTCAGAAACCTGTAAACAGGCACACTGAAAACAGACAGAGATTTTCTGTAATAAAGCTTCTCTGTCTCCGGATCCATCACTATTTTCTTTCCATCCTTCAGCTCCTTAACCTCGGTGTAAAGAGCGCTTTCAACGATATCTTCAAGCATAACCTGTCCTTCTCGGATATATCAAAATAACACAGTCTGTTTACTCGCTTGTCTTAAAACATCATCAACTCAAAAACACAAAAAAACATATAGCAAAAATAAACCATAACACTATCTCACTACAATATGATAATATACTGATATGCTCCATTAACATACAGATATTTCATATCATAACTCAGGAGCAAAAAACGTGTTTAGACGGTAATACCTCTATACCGGCATCGTATCATTAATACATATACATATTCATAAGTATTTATCAGGAGGAAATTCCATGGCTGACGACTCAACCACCAGAAATCTGGCAGACATTCTTTCTAAAATTGACAACACTGACGTGATGGAGCGATTCTTCGACAACCCGAAGATTACTGACAGCCATGACAGCTTCACATCATATTACCGCTCTCTTACAGAAGCAAAAGGGCTGACTGACAGCGAGCTCATCACAAAAAGCGGCATAGAAAAATCCTATTATTATCAGATCATGAAGGGCTCGAAAAGCCCGGGTCGTGACAAGATTCTCAGGATGTGCATTGCCGCCGGTCTTACCATGCGTGAAACCACCAGAGCCCTCGAGCTTTCCGGAAGCGCTGCGCTCTACCCTAAAAACCGCCGTGATATCATCATCTCTGTCGGTATCAATCAAAAAGCTTCTGTCGATGACATCAACCTGCTTCTCGACAAATATAACGAGGAGTGCCTGTCATAACAGAGCAAAGAGCCGGTCTCTCGACCGGCTCCACCATATTTTCCTTACATATTTACTTACTGGAACGATGACATTATCATATCTCTTCCCATCTTCTTGGCATTGAAGAGACAATCATCCGCATTCTTAAGGAGTCTTGTCAGATTAGTATGTTTTTTACATGCTACAAGGCCGGCGCTTGCGGTCAGATTAACATCAGGATATTTCTCAATTCTGATATTTTTCAGCTGCTGTCTTATATTTTCTATGCGCTCAACAGCTTTTTCTCTGCTATCAGCATTGAAGAGAAGAACAAATTCCTGTCCGCCATATCTGGCAACGAGTTCAACCTCTGGATCCTCGCTCTGAGCATACAATACTTTTCCGAATCTGCGTAAAACCTCATCACCAAACAGATGACCATATTCATCATTTACCTTTTTAAACTGATCAATATCGATCATGGCAATATATTTGTCATCCGAATCGAAAAGTCCATCATATCTTTCAAGGATATTGAACATATTTCTTCTGTTGCTGACACCTGTAAGTTCGTCAGTTATCGCCATTTCAGCCAGCTTATTCATAAGCTCCTCGTTGGCCTTCTTCTCCTTGTCATATGCATTGAAGAGAAGAATGAGGACGCTTGCCATACAAACGCCAACTATGATCAGAGAGACTGCGGTATCAAGTACTTCACTGAAGCTGTCCATATCCGGCACAATTACCGGGCGATCATTATCCTTCGCCTGTTCGCCCATATAATTATACGAAATGATGATCGATGCAACATGAAAAATACTGCATATAACCAGCGCAACATAACGCTTAACGCCGTGCTCAGCCAGCACAATTATCAGAAGACCAGCCATCAGATATATGGCCATACCCGAATTGACACCACCATTAATATAAAACAGATATGTCATGACAGCGATATTTAAAAAATAAATAAAGAATGTACGGGCAAAGCCCTTCTTCCCTTTAGCAAATGCAAGCTTGAACAGCATCAGCAGGAGTAATGCCGAGGCCACATTAAATATAACTGTCCAGAGACTATTACCCGAAATGATCATGTTCACAGCGCATATAAGCACCATGGCGATGCTTCCAAACAGCGAAAAAATAAAAATTTTATCTCTCAGATCTTCTTGTTCATTATATACTTCTTTTATCGGTTTTCCCATGCCTGCCTCCTTACAGAATATTTCTCTTTTTATATTTTAACTCAAAATATCGTAAATTGCTATTTCAATTTCGAGAAATTCAGGAATGCATCGCTTGACTATGCTATTGGCATATAATGTAATAATGTAGTTTTGCCGGTATTAATAGTGGTTGCATATTTTCTCCTGTTTTATCACCAAAAACCTGGTATCACAAATACCTCTTCAGATACTGTCCGGTAAATGACTCCTCACACTTAGCAACCTCCTCAGGTGTTCCGGTCACGACAACTGTTCCTCCGCCGTTACCGCCCTCAGGTCCGAGGTCGATTATATAATCAGCTTCCTTGATAACGTCCATGTTATGCTCTATGACAACGACGGTATTTCCGCCGTCTGAGAGCTTTTGGAGTATCTCGAGAAGCTTTCTCACATCGTCAAAATGAAGGCCTGTTGTCGGCTCATCGAGGATGTATATGGTCTTGCCTGTACTTCTTCTGGAGAGCTCAGCCGCAAGCTTGATACGTTGCGCCTCACCACCGGACAGAGTCGTCGACGGCTGTCCGAGCTTGATATATCCGAGACCAACCTCCTTCAGAGTGATAATCTTACGTCTGACTGAAGGCACGTTTTCAAAGAAATCGCACGCCTCGTCCACCGTCATGTCCAGAACCTCATAGATACTCTTGCCCTTATATTTCACCTCGAGAGTCTCGCGGTTATATCGCTTGCCGCCGCAAACCTCGCATGGAACATATATGTCCGGCAGGAAATGCATCTCAATCTTTATGATACCATCGCCCTTGCACGCCTCGCAGCGCCCACCGGCCACATTGAAGGAGAAACGCCCCTTGCTGTAGCCAAGTGCCTTAGCGTCCTTCGTGCCTGCAAAGAGGTCCCTTATCAGGTCAAATACACCTGTATACGTTGCCGGGTTCGATCTCGGAGTACGTCCGATAGGCGACTGATCGATATCGATAACCTTGTCCAGATCCTCAAAGCCTTCAATCGAATCATATTTTCCAGGCTTGATCCTTGCTCTGTTGAGAGTCCTGAGGAGTTTCTTCTTCAATATTTCATTGATGAGAGAGCTCTTTCCCGAACCGGAAACTCCGGTAACGCAGGTGAAAACTCCCTTCGGTATATCTACATCCACGCTCTTCAGATTATTCTCGCGGGCTCCTCTGATTCTGATATAATCAGACGGTCTACGCCTCTTCAGCGGAACAGGAATCTCAAGCTCATGCGAGAGATATCTTCCGGTCATCGACTCAGGATTATTCATGATGTCCTCGGCCGTTCCTGTCGCAACAACTCTTCCGCCGTTCCTGCCGGCGCCCGGACCGATATCAACTATGAAATCCGCAGCCTTCATGGTATCCTCGTCGTGCTCAACGACGATCAGTGTATTTCCCAGATCACGAAGTGACTTGAGTGACGCAATAAGCTTATCATTGTCCCTCTGGTGAAGTCCGATACTCGGCTCGTCGAGGATGTATGAAACGCCCACAAGTCCTGAACCGATCTGCGTAGCAAGCCTTATTCTCTGCGCCTCACCGCCGGAAAGCGTCGCGGTCGCACGGCTGAGAGTCAGATAATTCAATCCTACATCAACCATAAACTGCGTCCTGTTGGCAATCTCGCGGAGTATCTGGCCGCCGATCATCTTCTCTCTTTCAGTCAGCTGAACATCGGCTATAAAGTCATTCAGTTCTTCCACCGAAAGCTCGGTTACATCAAATATGTTTTTATCGGAAATAGTCACCGCAAGGGAAGTCGGCTTAAGCCTCTTACCTCCGCAGGCCTCGCAAGGGATGTAGGTCATAAATTCATCATATTCCGCCTTCATCGCCTCAGAGCTGGTCTCACGGTAACGCTGCTGTACATTATTTATCACGCCCTCGTAGCTCATGTTGTAAACGCCACGTCCACGCTGGCCTGTGTATTCCACCTTGATCTTACCCTTAATACCATAAAGTATGGCCTTCTTCGCCTCCTCAGGAAGCTCACGCCAAGGTGTATCAAGCGTAAAGTTATATTCCTCTGCAAGAGCCTTAAGAATTGCATGTGTAAAGCTCTTCGTGTCGCCGCTGGACTGCCAGCCCGGCACGGCAAATGCGCCCTCATTCAGGCTTCTCTTCTTATCCGGAACCAGAAGATCCACGTCAAATTCGTGTCTGAAGCCAAGACCGGTACAGACCGGACAGGCTCCGAAGGGATTATTGAAGGAGAAGCTTCGCGGCTCGATCTCATCGATACTGATGCCGCAGTCCGGACATGAGTAGCTGTCCGAGAAGGTCAGCGTCTCACCGTCAACAATCTCCGCCTTAACGATTCCGTCAGACAGATGAAGTGCAGTCTCGATCGAACCTGCAAGACGGCTCTCCATGCCCTCCTTGATGACAAGTCTGTCTATAACAACATCTATATTATGCTTTTTATTCTTCTCAAGTTTGATCTCTTCGTTCAGATCATAGAGGTTACCATCGACAACTATCCTGACATAGCCGCTCTTCTTCGCCTGCTGGATGACCTTCTCGTGCTCACCCTTGCGACCTCTTACTACAGGCGCAAGTATCGAAAACTTCGTTCTCTCCGGAAGATTCATGATACTGTCAACCATCTGATCCACAGTCTGTCTCTCGATAACCTTGCCACACTTCGGACAATGCGGTATACCGATTCTCGCATATAGAAGTCTCAGATAATCGTATATCTCCGTCACGGTTCCGACCGTTGAACGCGGGTTACGGTTGGTTGATTTCTGGTCGATCGAGATAGCCGGAGAGAGTCCTTCAATCTTGTCGACATCCGGTTTGTCTGCCTGTCCGAGGAACATTCTGGCATACGAAGAGAGGGACTCAACGTAGCGTCTCTGCCCCTCAGCGTAGATCGTGTCGAAAGCCAGGCTGGATTTGCCCGAGCCTGAAAGCCCCGTAAATACTATGAATTTGTTTCTAGGCAGCCTGAGATCAATATTTTTCAGATTATGCTCTCTGGCTCCCTTTATTGTGATGTACTTTATTTCTTCCATTTCTTCTCTTTCAATATCATGCAGTGTTCCACATATTCTGTTCAATTTTGTTATATGACCATGCAGACACTCTGTATTCTCTCATTATAGAGCTGCCCGCACATTTATCCATCATACACTGTATGATCATTCTTATCAAGTATAATCAACGCATAGAGACAACAACACCGCAACAAAAACAGTTGCGGTATGTTGCATAATATACTGTTTAATTTTATATTCGTTAGATTCTGCTCTTCACGTAGTTTGCAAACTGCTCAACAACAGCCTGCTCGGCATCATTCACGCCGTCGGAAGCAACCATGATATCAGCAACCGCATCGCTCATCTTCATAAGAGTATCCGGTGACAGCTTATCGAGATACTTCACAACCTCGCCCCAGGTGATATTGTGGTTCTGACTTATCTCATCAAGCTCCTTCTCAACCTCTGCAGGAAGCTTATTCTTACCCTTGATGCTGCCGATATTGATATCCATCTCCATATATTCTTCGATGGATATGTTTCCATCGCACGCTGCACAATACATTGAAAGTGCCGCCGTTGCAAGACAGCGGTCAGAAATGTCGATCAGTTTCTCAGGCGAAATCACCTGCGCAGCAGGTTTTTCTGTTTCAGCCTTCGCAGTCACATCCTCTGCCGGAGCAGCTGCTACACCAAACTCATCTACATCATTCCCGATCCTATCCATCATTCTGTTAAAAAGTCCCATTGTAACCTTTCCCTCCTAAATCCATATATAATCCGGACCAATGTCCTGTAATTTCTTATTTCTGATACCGGCCCAACATTAATATTATACCAAAAAACAGCTATTATTTACAACGAATAATTGGTACATGATCATACCTCTTCGGCATCAACAATCATCTCCTGCTCAGCCAAAACACTCGGATCGATCACTATTCTGCCGAATCATCCGGATCAATCTCCTGCTCAGTCAAAACGCACGGATCGATCACTTATTCTGCCGAATCATCCGGATCAATCCCCTGCTCAGCCGAATCGTCCGCATCATCGGCCGGCCCTGACAGTGCTTCACTTGTAAAGGCTCCGACCATAAGCTCGGAAAAATCATACAGCTTATAATCATCCGCACTCTTTGCCAGAATAACAACAGTTCCATCCTTGCCCCTGAATTCTGATAATACCTGTCTGCAGATACCACACGGATAAATATAATCATTCACATGACTTGCCTGCTCGTCATCCTCTTTACCCTCAGGGCCACCGACTATTGCTATCGCACGGATACCTCTCGCGCCCTCGCTGACAGCCTTATTTATGGCTACCGTTTCTGCACAGCTTCCTGCCGGATATGACGCATTTTCAATGTTGCATCCGGTATAAACTCCTCCGTCATCTGAAAGCACCGCTGCCCCCACAGCAAAATGTGAATAAAAAGCATATGCATTTTCTCTGACCTCAAACGCACTGCGAATAAGATTCTTGATTATCTCCTCAGCTACCATTTCATTCTTCATAAGTACACCTCTCCTTCTTTGATCATAACCTCCGGCCTCGAAGCAAACATTCATTATCATTTATTATTTTAATCTTAAAGCTCTTTTTATTCAATTATATTTTTAGCAAAAAAACCGGCCGCTGACCGCGACCGGTTTCTGTCTTCCATTATTGCTTTCCCATAGCCTTTGCCTGTTTTTTCTTTATATTATCAAGCTTCTGCTTTTTCAGTTTATTTGTATAATCCTTGGTTTCCTGCGTTACCTTGATATCCTTCTCTGTTCCCTTCTTGGCAGCTGCTTCTTTTTTATTTGCAATCTTCATGTTGTTAAGCACTGCAACCTTTCTCAGAACATTTCCTGTAGATAGCTTCTTCTTAAGCTCCTGAGGTGACAGATTCTGCATACCGGTAGCCAAAACTGCTTCCTTAACGCTTTCTGTGAGTTCCTTCTTACGCGTATCATTATTGAGATTCTCTATCATCGGATTATCAACACGGTATTTTGTATAGGACTGGATCATCTTATACTGAAGATATTCATTTCTAAGAGTCAACTTATCCTTTGTGTCCTTAACCTTTTCCTCATCAGGCTCATTCGCTAAGGCTGCGGAAGCATTGCTGACGCCCTGTATTTCCATAGCGATATTGCCAACTTCATCGATAAATTTCGGATTTTTATCACGGAGTGCATCACACTTCTTGATACTGCCCTTAAGTGTTTCCTCAATGATAATATCCGTTATCAGCTCAACTCTCTTATCAGGGTCAGAAAGTTCCTTCGACCATTCATTATTTGCCGCTTCTCCATAAAGCTTTTCCTGAGCAGCCTTGGATGCAATATATATTTCAGCTTCCTTCTTCATGGACTTGGCATAATTAAGATCAGCTTCCTTAATGCCATCCCTTAAAGTAAGCTTCTTTAATTCCTTATCACGTTCGACCATTCCCGCCATACGTGAAACCATCTCGGCTGCACCTATGATCTCTGAAGTGAGGCTGTTAAATTTCTTAGTCTCCTCAGTAAGATACTTTATACCGGTGGCAAGAATCGATGCGAGAGGCGCCTTATCGCCATTCTTATA